>CAYWZD010000135.1:0-9197 GCA_964462755.1 uncultured Victivallales bacterium
TACAATGATTCCATCCCCAAGAACAAATGGTCCGACGGCCATAAAAAGTTGTCCACGCCGAACCCGAAAATGGAACTTGAGCGCGTGGCAAGGAAAATCCTGAAAGGCGGAGTGGACTACTTTGTCCTGGAGATTCCGGACGGATCGGCGGAAGACCTAAAAACATTGTACGGATGGCTGACAGAATAAGAAATAGAACCCAGCAGGATACAACCCAAAACAACAAGGAAGAGTCATGAACGAAGAACTACAGAAGCTTCTGAACCTCCTGAATTGCGGATCGCTTTCCTTCGAACCGTATGTCGTGGTCGATGGAAAAGCGGAGAAAGCCTCGAAAGCCAGTTTTCACATCCGGAAGGAAAATGGGAGCGCCCGGCTTTCGTGTGAGTATGAAAGCGGGTTGAAAGACGATCTGTATCTGAGTTTTTCCGGGAAAGAGATTCTGTGCCGCCGCGTTTTTCAGAATGGAAGCGGAGAATACCGGAATGTGACGGAACTGGGGGTGTCCATCGGAGGAATCAGCTTTGGTAAAACCCTCCGCGATGACTTCTTCTATCATAATGAGAACCCGAGAATCTATGAGGTCATGACTTTTCCCGTCGATTATAAAAGAACCGCTCAGGATGCAAAGGACATGGCTTTCGATGTCCAGGCGGGGAACCGCTGGGCGGACCCCGGCGTAGTCTGCGAACGGATCGGGCGCAGTCCCTACCAGCCGTTTCCGGCGATTCTGCTGAGCAACTACGGGACGACTCACGGACTGGTTCACGGCACATTGAGCCAGCGGGTGTTTTTCCATAATTATCTGGTGTCGCATGAGAACCAGGCCGTGAAGCTGGAGATTTTTTCCGGGTTCAAAGATGTCGGCGCCCTTCATGTCGCGCCCGGCCGGATTCTGGTCGATGAATGGTATCTGGGAACCACCGGGCATTCGGACGATGTGGAGCGGATATTCGAAGAGTATGCGGACGTGCTCCGGAAAAAATTGCCGCCGATGTACGGCGCCACGGAGATCAACCGGACGAATATGGTCTGGGGTTCGTGGAACGACGGCATTTCCAGGAATATCCACGAGGCCATGCTTCTGGAGGAAGCCGAATTTCTCAAGAAGAACTTTCCGACCGTCCACTGGATGCAGATCGACGACGGTTACGCGGTCAACGTTCCGCCCGCCCACGGGCTCGGAATGCCTTACGAGGGACCGGATGGCGTGGATAAAAAGAAGTTCCCCCACGGCATGCGCGGCTTTACCGACAAGCTCCGGGAGATCGGCTTGCGTCCGGCCCTGTGGATCGGCGGGTTCTGTCCAGTCATGACGCCTATTTTCAAGGAGCATCCCGAGTGGTTCATCGACTATTCCTACCGGGTCAAGGACTCCCAGCCGCTCGATGTGAGTCTTCCGGAGGTCCGCGAATACATGGAGAAAGCGCTGGACACTCTTTGCCTCGAATACGGGTTTGAAGGCGTCAAGCACGACTTCTGGAGCTATGCGTTCGAGGACAGCCACGATCTCTATCGCAACAAGGAGGCCTCCGGGTATGAATGGCGCGACTGGTGGCTGAAGGAAGTCCGCAAGCGCATCGCCGCCGACGGCTATTTCCAGACAGGGTGCGACATTGTGATGGGCAATCCCTTCCTCGGCGAGTTCTTCACCAACTACCGTTACGGAATCGACATCGGATCGGGCAACTGGGACTATGTCAAGACCAACTTCCTGTGGGGCATCGCCTGTTTCGCCACGCACACGGGCGACCTCTTCGTCCCGAACAGCGATTCCGTCGGACTCTTCCCGGGGCTGAACGACACCGAGGCCATGTTCTGCCTCAACTACTGTATCACGACCCACTCCATGGTGGAAATTGCCGGGCGTCTGAGCAAAAATCACGATTCGCCCCGCTTCTCGACCTTGAAGAAAGCCGTCTGCAATCCGAATAACGGACAGGACGTGTATCTGGCGCGCTATGATTACCGGGACCAGAAGAAGAAAACGCCCGAGGTCCTGTATTTCAAGACACCGCATTTCTGCCCGGCGGAAGGACAGGCCGCCCTGCCGGTGCGGACGGTCGGACTGTTCAACATCGAAGACTCGTCCAAGATGGTTTCATTCAACCCGAAGGATCTTGCACTTACGCCGGGAGAATACATTCTTACGGACGTCTGGAGCGGAGAGCAGTTCCGTTTTGCCGGGGAGTTCTCGGTGGAACTGCCGGCGCATGGAAGCCGTCTTTTCGCGGTCAGCAACGGACGCGGCGCCCAGCTCCTCGATGCCAACATCCGGATCAACCGGAGCACGATGACGGGCAACCGTCTGAATCTGGATGTCGACTATGGCATGGACGCGGAGCTCCGCTTCAACCAGAATCCGAGTTCGGTCTTCTTCAACGGCTCCGCACTGAATGTCCGCTTTGCAAACGGGAATCTCTGCGTGAGAGTTCCTTCTGCGGGAACGCTTGAAATTCACTGGTGATTCTGGGGCCGTCTATATATTTACGGGAGGTTCGGAGTATTGTTCCGGGCCTCCCGTAAATTTGTACGGCACTTTCTTCCGCTTTTCCCTTTTACAAACTTACAAACTCAAAATTTCTGTTTGTAGGGGTTTGCCTTGAAAGGATGAGTGTCTTCCCGGAGGAGGATGAAGGCTCCGCAGTGGAAACGGCCTCCATCCTTGAGGAATTTCACCAAGGTGTGCTGTAGACTGGTCCGGAGCGGGACGGTCCCGATTCCGTCGCGGGCGGCTTTGACGCCGAAGCAGCGGAAGATGGTGTCCGCCTCGCCGGGGAAGGGAACCAGATAAGCGCCCCGCTGGAAAGCGAGGATGTTGGATTCGTGCGGAAGGATTTTCTGAAGCTGGGGATCAAGGAGCCACGAATCGCAGAAGAAAGCTTTCCACGGGTATTCGGGCAGATATTTTGCGAAGAATTCGCAGGCCCGGCGCATGGAATCATGACAGGTTTCAGGATTCAGCGGTCCGCATTCCGGAATATGGATATTGATGACCGGGTCGCCGGGGGAAAGAACCAGCTCCCATTCCGTCTTAAGGAGTTCGGACGGATGTTTCTGCGCCCGTCCGTCGGGAGTGACTTTGTTGCCCGCCCAGGATTGCGGATGGTCCGCGAAGGAACTGGTCCAGCTTCCGGGGGAGGGTTCTTCCTGAAGGTCGTCCGTAAGCCCTTCCGCGGTGAATCGGACGGCTTCCGAAACCATGGCGACGGTTTCGTCGGTGTGCCGGTTCCGGAAGACTTTGATCTTGCACGGGAAAGAGAGGCTCGTATTGAACTGGAGCCGCCCGAAACTGAGGAGCGTCAGGTTGATGTGGTTCTGGAACCAGCCGACGACCATCCACGCGAAGCCGGGCGTGCCGAAGTTGCGTTTATGGTGGGCGACCCAGACCGCCAGATCGCTGAAAATCTCATCGCGCATTTCCTCGGGCCAGCCGCGTTTTTTGTAACGCTCGAAGGCCAGCGGGATGCCGGAAAGAATCAGCAGATAATAGAAAACACCGCGCAGACCGTCGCCGAGAAGACGTCCGAGCTTCGGGTTTTCGGGCAGGACGTCGTGGAACGGAAGTTCCTGAACGTAAAGATGATCGTGGAGTTCCCAGAGCAGGCGGACAAAGGATTCCTTGTGAAGAAGGACTTCTTTCAGACGGAGAATCTCTTCGACATCCTGCTCTTCAATACAGGCGATGGCGGAATATTTCCGGATGAAGTCATCACGCAAAAACGGGATTTTGTCAGCGCCCGGAAAATCGGCGGCCTGTCTTGTCATCATAGTCAGGAAACTCCCAATGCTTTTTTCACAGCGGCCAGCGTGGGGGGGATCTGGACGGGCTTATTGGCGAAAGTCCCTTTGATTCCCTGACTGCCGAGGGTGTCCTTGTGATATCCGATGACGGCATCCGGGTCTTTCAGGATGTTGCCGGTGAGAATGCCGATCACGGATTCGTCGGGGCCGATCACTCCGTTGTCCGCCAGCTTCTTGGCTCCGGCAAGGGAACAGCAGGAAGCGGGTTCCGCGCCGATGCCGGCCGCGTCGAGCTTGGCCTTGGCGTCCATGATCTCCTGTTCGGTGACCTCTTCCACGGTGCCGTTGCTCCATTTGATTGCACGGAGGGATTTTTCCCAGGAGACCGGGTTGCCGATCTTGATGGCGGTGGCGATCGTTTCAGGATTCTTGACCGCTTTGAACGGAGTATGCCGGGTCCACATCGTATAGAGCGGATTGGCGCCGGATGCCTGAATGACGGCGATTCTCGGAATCTTGGAGATGATGCCGAGTTCATGAAGTTCCATGAGCGCTTTGCCGAGGGCGCTGCTGTTGCCGAGGTTGCCGCCCGGAATGACGAACCAGTCCGGCACCTGCCAGTCGAGCTGCTGGAGAGTTTCGATGGCGATGGCTTTCTGGCCTTCGATGCGGAACGGGTTGATGGAGTTCAGCAGATAGATTCCCAGTTCTTTGCAGACCTCCTGAACCAGCGTCATGGCGTCATCGAAATTGCCTTCGATCTGGAGGGTTTTCCCGCCGTATGCGAGAGCCTGCGCAAGTTTGCCGTAGGCGATTTTCCCCTCGGGAATGAAGATCACGGACTTCATTCCGCTGACCGCCGCATAGGAGGCCATGCTGGCGCTGGTGTTGCCGGTGGAGGCGCATGCGACGGTTTTCGCGTGGAAGAGTTTCGCCGCGCTCGCGCCGCAGGTCATGCCGCGGTCCTTGAAACTGCCGGTCGGGTTTTCGCCTTCATGCTTGAAGAACAGACGGGAGAGTCCGGCCCATTTCCCCGCGGAACCCGCCGGATAGAGCCGGGTGTTGCCTTCCTGACGGGTGACGATCATTTCGTCAGGGGCGTCGAGGATGAGCTCGCGGTAGCGCCAGACGCCGGAGGATTCGATGCCGCGTTTCATGCCCCAGCGTTTTTCCCAGAGCTCCTTGAGACGGGCGCCGTCCACTTTGGAGAGGTCGCGTTTCACGTCCAGAATGCCGCCGCAGTCGCAATTGTAACGGAGTTCGCCGATATCGTAGGTTTTGCCGCATCTGACGCATTGCAGACAGGATTCGATCTTCATCATTTTTTCGTTTCCGCTGTTGGTTTTTATCTTCTTGCTATCTTGAATATGTAAATGGCGCCGAAAATCTGATACAGGGCTGGAGGAATCCAGACCAGATACTGGGGGAAAACTTTCGGGGTGTCCGCGAGGGCGTCGGAAATCAGCACTCCGCCGAAGTAAGCGCCCGCCAGCAGCACGCTCAGGAAGAGTCCGACGGACGTTTCGCGCCGGCTGGTCCGGATCGCCAGAGGCATTCCGAGCAGAAGGAACGCGATCGGAGCCAATGCCAGCGCCACGCGCTGATTGAGCTCGACTTCGAGGTCCGTGGTGGAAATCCCCCGTTTCTTATCCAGACTCAGACGGGCGAGGATTTCCATGAACATCAGGAACTTGCCGCGCCTTGTCACGTTTTCGGAGTTGAAATTCTTGCCGTAGTCGATCGTGAAGGTCAGTTCCTTGGAAAAGGTGTGGCGCATCACTTTGCTGTCGCCTTCATACGCGGCGATGGTGGCGTTCTGGAGGACTACGTTGAGGACCTGTCTTTCCTTGTCGGCTTCCACTATGCCGCTGGCGGCGGTGATGTCCTGTTCCCAGGTTCCCTTGGCTCCCATCCGGTAGACCTGCACTTCCTTGATGACTTTGCCGTCCTTCCCTCCGATATAGATCAGGAGGTCGTTGAACTTCACAGGAATCCCGGGTTCGAAAATGGCGGTCGGCTGGTCGACGAATACGTTTTTGACGAGCTGGCGGGCCATGCCCAGATAATGCGGCCCGACCTGAAGCTGGAGGTAGAGACAGACGCAGGTCAGCAGGAACGCGATCACGATGATCGGGGAGACAATCTGGAGGATGGAAATTCCGGAAGCCCGCATGGCGGTGATCTCGTTGTCCGCGGAAAGGCGTCCGAACACCAGCATGACCGAGACCAGCGCGGCCCACGGAATGGTGAAGGCAAGGACAATGGGCATGACGTAGAGAAGGAACATGAAGGCATTTTGAGCGGGGACGCCGCTGGAAATATATTCGAAGACCTTCATCAGACGGGCGCCCGTCATTCCGAAAGTAAGGATTCCCATTGCCATCAGAAAGGTGGCAAGGAAACCTTTCGTCACATAGATGTTCAAAGTTTTCATCGTATGCCGCCGGATTTTTTTTACAGTTTCATTACAAGTAAAGACCCATACAATTTAGCATGAAAAACTCAAATGGAAAGGAAAAGAAACAACCTTTTTTGAAGAAAAGAAGAAAATTGTTTCAGGAATTTTCGCTTTCCTGTTTGGAAAAAGGCGGATTTCATGGTATTGTAAGGGCTCAGGAAAACGTTTATAACAGAAGGAGTTTTCTTCATGAAGATTTTCAACTTCAACGCAGGACCGGCGATGATGCCGGCAGCCGTCATGGAAAGAGCCCAGAAAGAGTTCTGCAACTTCAATAACACCGGATGCGGCATCCTCGAACACTCCCACCGCGGCAGCGCCTTCCAGGGCGTTCTGGACAAGACCAACCAGAACATCCGCGATCTGTTCGGCGTGTCCGACGCCTATGACATCGTCTACATCCAGGGCGGCGCGAGCATGCAGTTCGCCATGATCCCGATGAACCTTCTCCAGGGCGCCGCCGATTATGTCGACACCGGCACATGGTCCTCCAAGGCCATCAAAGAGGCCAAGGGCTTCGGCGAAGTTCGCGTGGCCGCGCAGAGCAAGGACACCAAATATGACCACATTCCCGCGTTCTCCGAATGGAAACTTTCCGACGACGCCTCCTATGTGCACATCACCAGCAACAACACCATCTACGGAACCCAGTATCAGTCTTTCCCGAAGACCAAGGCTCCGCTGATCGCCGACATGTCCAGCGACATCATGTCCCGCCGCGTGAACGTTTCCGACTTCGGCATGATCTACGCCGGCGCCCAGAAGAACCTCGGCCCCAGCGGTCTTGCGCTGGTCATCATCCGCAAGGACCTTGTCGGACGCACCCCCGCGAACGTTCCGACCATGCTCCGTTATGAGACCTACACCAAGGAGAACTCCCTTTACAATACTCCGCCCACCTTCGGCATCTACATGATCTGTCTCGTGACCGACTGGATGAAGGAAGTCGGCGGCCTCGAAGCGATCGAAAAGATGAACGACGAGAAGGCGGCTCTCCTGTATAAGGCCATCGACGGTTCCAACGGATATTTCAGCACCCCGGTCAAGAAGGACAGCCGTTCCAAGATGAACATTGTCTTCCGTCTGCCGACCGAAGAGCTGGAAGCCAAGTTCCTCAAACTCGCCTCTGAATCCGGCATGATCGGCCTCAAGGGGCATCGTTCCGTCGGAGGTGTCCGTGCCAGCGTCTACAACGCGATGCCGCTCGAAGGCGTTCAGAAACTCGTTGAGCTGATGGAGAATTTCCGGAAGAGCAACTGATCCGTAATTTCGTTTGGCGGGCGGGGTTCCATCCCGTCCGCCGTCCGTCCAATCCGGTAAAAGGAGGAATGCAGCCATGCTTCAAAGCCTGTCCGTTGTCAATGGCAAAATCAAGCAGGACACCTCCGGATTCCCGCATATGGACATCTATATCAGCCCGGATGAGGAGGAGCGCCGTCATCTGATCGACGTCTGCGGCGTGGACGAGCATACCCTTCTCTCCTCCACCGACCCGGACGAGACTCCCCGTATCGAGTTCGAGGACACTCATACCGCGGTCATTCTCAAGTATCCCAAGAACTATTCGGCCGAGGACAATTTCTTCTTCCGTGTCAAATCCATGGGGATTTTCCTGTTTCCGCCCGACCGCATCATCATCGTCGTGGACGATCAGGTTCCGCTTTTTACAGGGCGTGTCGTTGGAAATCTCCGTTCTCCGCAGGACCTCCTGCTCCGGACTTTTTATCAGACCATCCGCCACTTCGAGACCCATCTTCGCATCATCAACATGTGCAGCGATGAGCTGGAGCACGAAATCAGCAAGTCCTCCGGCAACAAGAACCTTCTGGACATGTTCACTCTGGAAAAAGGGCTGGTCTATTACGTCAATGCGCTGAGCGGCAACGGACGGGTCATCGAACGCATGAAAGCCGCCGCGTCCAAGATCGGGTTCACCGAGGACAACCTTGAGCTGCTGGACGACCTGGCCATTGAAAACCAGCAGTTTCTGGATCAGGCGCAGGTTTATTCGCAGGTTCTCTCGGGACTGATGGACGCCCGGGCTTCCATCATCAACAACAACCTCAACATCATGATGAAGAACATGAACGCCATCGTGATCTCGGTTTCTGTTCCCACGTTCGTTACGGGCGTAGGAGGGATGTCCGAGTTTTCCGCCGTGATCGGATCGACGATGAAATGGTACATCGCCTATCCCCTCTTTTTGAGTTTCATGCTTGGCCTCGGTTTATTCATCTACGTGGTGATCCAGCGTTATTACAGCGACCGCTGAACTGAACTTTCAGAAAGGAGTTTTCCGATGCCCATCTACGAATACATCTGTTCCGACTGCAAACATCAGTTTGAGGCACTGGTCCGGAATTCCAAAGAAACGCCGGCCTGTCCGGAATGCAAGTCCACCCGCCTGAAACGAAAACTTTCCACCTTCTCCGCCTCCGTTCCCGCCTCACACGGCGGCTGCGCACACCAGTCGGTCTGTCCCTCCGCATCTCCTTCTTGCGGATGTGGTTGCGGCTGCGGACACAAGCACGGGTGACCATGAACAAGAAAGAACTCACGGCCCTCATGACGCGGATCGGCGTTGTTCCGAGCAAAAAAATGGGACAGAATTTTCTTGTCGATACTCATTTCATCGAAAGCATTGTCCGTGCCGCCCGAATCACTGAAACGGACCGTGTTCTGGAGGTCGGTCCGGGTTTCGGAGCTTTGACCGAATCGTTGCTCAAGACGGGCGCCGAGGTCGCCTCCATCGAGTTCGACCGCAAGATTGCCGCCTGGCTCCGGGAACGTTTCAAGGACACTCCGCTCCGTCTGATCGAGGGGGATGCCTGCAAGGAGGATGTTTCCGCGATTTTCGGGCAGGACACTCCGTTCCGTCTGGTTTCCAATCTTCCCTATTCCGCCGGAACGGTGATTGTTGCGAACATGCTGACGCTCAAAACTCCGCCTTCGGACATGCTGGTCATGCTCCAGAAAGAGGTGGGAATGCGTCTTT
>CAYWZD010000136.1:0-9159 GCA_964462755.1 uncultured Victivallales bacterium
GAACGAAAAAGGCAAAGACCTCGACGGAATTGAGAAAACCGGTAAGGAAATCGCGGCGCACCGCGTAAAGAGGCACGAACAGGGAAACCAAAGTGATATTCTTCAACCACGGACGCGGTATTTTCATCAGGAGCGGGGTGAAAAGGAATACGATCGCGATGAATGGAATATACCAGAACTGGACACAGATGCGGTATCCGAGCAAAACCTCAAGGGGGAGATTTTTATAGTACCAGAAAATGGAGGATACATCGATATTCTGCATCCGGTAAAGATAGATCAGGACGGCAATGATGATGTAGGGCAGCAGAACACTCATGAACTTTTTACGGTAATAGATTCCTGTGTGGAAATCATTCCTGTCCAGATAGATCAGCAGGTAGCCGGAGATGAACAGAAAGAAAATCGTGGAACAGTTGAAGATGGAAAAACTCAGATCCGTATGGAAAAAATGGGCGAAGACAATGCAGATGATCGCAAATGCCCTGAAATAATGCATTCCATAGTCGAATTGTTTTTTGGGCCGGTGGGGGACGTCCTGTTTTGTTTCATTTTTCTCATGGAGTCTCTTCAGGAACTCCATGCACCACGTTACGACGGCGATCAGGGAAAGTATTCCGATGATGACCGCATGATTGAAGAACAGAAGAAACGTTGCGACAGGGGGCTCCTCCAAAATGATGTTTCGTGCGGAGGGCTGCGAGAGTTTCAATGAAAACGCTTTGTCTCGCGATTCCAGAACAGGGAAGAAATTCCAGTCGACAACGGATTTTCCTTTCCATTGCCCTTCCGGCAGGGTATGTTTCCGGATCGGGACGGAATCTCCCTTTTCGTTCAGTTCAAGCGTCATGTCCCCGGACGCTGTTTTTTCCGCCTCCTCCGGGATTTTGAATTCCAGTCCGGAAAAATTGCTTCCGCGGACCAGAAAGAATCCTTCCTTTGCGCTTAGCTTGTCGGCCGGGAAAAAGTTGCACAATGCGCGCTCGGATTTCATGGGCAGAAAGGCAAGGACCATGCCTGAAAGGACCGCCAGGGCGGAGATTCTGGGCCAACGGGAATATAACTGGCGGACAGGCCACCAGAGCCGCTCGGCAGTCCGGCGCAGAAAATCAAGATGATAAACCAGTCCGTATAAAAGAAGGACAATCGCGGCAGAGACAGCGAACGCGGTGAGTATGAACTCGCGGAATTGTTCCCATGCGAATTCAGGTTCCAGCCGTTCGAAACGCGAAGGGAAAGGCTTCAATTCGGGATGAATTCCCAGTGTCTGGACAACGATTTTTCCATCTTCGGTTTTCAGAAGCTGCATATCCCGGAGGAAGTAAAAATCGAGAATCTCCGGGCCGGAAATCTTTATTTGTCTGAAATTTCTTGAAATCACGATTTCCGTGATGGCATATTCCCTGATGTCGGAATAATCCCGGGGGTAGGTATTTTCTTCATAATGCTGGTTCTTCTCGAAACTGATGGCCTGTTTTTCCGGCGGGGTTTCCATCCCGTTGAAATAAAAGGTTATGGTTTTCTGGAAGTTTGCGAAGAATTCCTTTCGCGTGAAGGAAAAACGGTATCCTTTGTCAAAGACCAGAGAGACCACGGAGGAGGAATTCCCTTCGAGTCCGAGCTGGAACTCTGTATTGCTGAAGAACAATCGGAAAATAAGATATCCGGCAAGGATAAACGAATACAGAAGGATGCCTGCTGTAAAAATGGTCCTTTGAGAGATGTGTTTTGCTTTGATCCTGACCATTTCCGTCCATGTCTTTTTGTACCGCTTTTCAGCAGGGAGATGAAATTTACGATGTCCGAGAACATCATGGAGGATAATAACATGCCGAAAGATATATTTCAAGAGACGCGTTGCAGTTTTGTGAAGCTCTATGAAAATTCCCTCAGAAGCCAAATGATTTCAAAACATTGCCCGCGGCAAAGATGAAATACATTGAAAAAGGAATGTCTCCTGAAAACAGACTCAATTTTCCTTCCCGTGGGTTCCGTTTTTTTGCGGTCAGAACGATTGTTTTCATGAAAACGTCGGAGCTGCGGAAAAATTGTGTTCCTTTCCAAAAAGTAATATTGGAAGATATGCGGAAGTCGTCTTTTTTGAAAAAGTTTTCATTCAGACCTTGAAAATAATTAAATTCATTTTATATTTTATTAAAATGTATTTAATTGGAGACTCTGGATGAACATACGGGAAGAAATCCTCTCGGAGATCATTGTCGGCGGCGGGATTGGACGGCGGGAATTGGCCCGGAACTTGGACTTGGATGTACGGACGGTATCCCGTTATACGGAAGAACTGATGAAACAGGGATTCATTTCCATGCGTCTGGTTCCACGGCCGGCGGGACGCCCTGTATATGAATTCAGCCCGGACCGGGGACCGAAATATTTTGCGGCCGTCATGCCGACGCGTTCCGGAATTCACGGTCTTGTAAAGGATGAGAAAGGGACGATTCGCGGCGAGATCCGTATCGCCGAGTTCAGCACCGAGGCGGAAATTCCTTATACAGCCGCCAAAAAAATCCGGATCGTGTTTGAACTTCTTCAGGAAAAAAGCGGTATCCCGATTCATGCGGCGTCTCTCCTTTTCAGCCGGACCGAACGGAATCTTCCGTTTGCCGAGGAAGTCAGCGGAGAACTCGCGCCGCAGCTTCCCTTTCCCCTGTTCATGGATTCTCCCATTTCAGCCCATGCATACTGGTTCGGACAATTCCACCGGAATTACCGGAAATTTCTTTTCCTCCATTTCGGTTATGCGCTGGAGCTGGCGCTTCTGGAGGACGGCGAACTGTCCCCGGACAATGAACGGCTGTCGGCGGAACTCAATCAGCTTCCCGTTGAAAACGACATTCTGTGGCACGATGTTTCCCTCAGCAACATCTATGACAAAGTGGCTGCCCTGAGCGGGAACCCGTTCTATGATGAACAGCGCATTCTTCAGCGGATGAGGGAGTGCGACAAGGCCGTAACGGAGATTCTTCAGCGGAAGGAGAAGGTCATGCTGGAAGCCATTCGGATCATGGCGGACCGTGTACGGCCGGAAGCGGTGGCGGTGCTTGCGCTGCCGGGCGACTTGCACACCATTTCCATGCCGCTGATTTCCAATGGAACCCAGATCGAGCTTCCGGATGGTGCGATTGTTCCGTTCCACTTCGAAAGAAGGACGGGTTCCAACTGGACGGATGTTCTGTCATTGGCGGCCGGAGCGGCGGAATACCGGGCATGGCAGCGTTTTTTTCCGGCGGAGCCGGGCGAATCAAAGAACTGAGGAGGGTGTGATATGAGAAAAATCTGGTGGACTTGGGATATACGGATGCATTGGTCGCATGGACTTTCTTTCACCGAAGAGTCTTATGTGAAGAATTACAGACTTGCCGTTGACAGCGCGGCCCGGTACGGTGTGGAGGGGATTGTTGTCTGGGGATTTCTCCGCGACCTCCACGGCGGACTCCGCGCGGCTCATCAGGTATTGGATTATGCGAGGAAGCACGGGGTCGAGATCTTTCCGGGATTCGGCGTCGATGACTATGGAGGAGCCTATTATCAGGGGGAATCCGAATGGAGTCTGGACCAGTTCATCAACAAGCATCCCGAATTTCAGGCGCGCAACGCCGACGGTTCGCTTCACATCCACCGCTGGCCGATGAATGATTGGACGGTCCGCAAGCTCTGCTGTCCCAGCTGTGAACCTGCCATGGAATATTATCTGAAGTCCATGGAATGGCTTCTCCGGGAATTCGACCTGAAGGGATTCCAGATCGAACAGGGGGACAGCGGTCTTTGCTATTGCGAAAAATGTCGTGAAAACTTCGGTATCGGAGAAGACAAAAATTCCTTCAACCTGAACATTTCCACGCGGCGGCTCCTGCCGGTGGTCCGTCATGCCCTTCGGCAGAAAAACGACCTCACGATCATCGTGGAAACCTACAGTGGAATGGAACCGGACAAAGTGGCGGAGAAAGCTTCGCTGTTCCGGTCATATCCGCCTGAAGTCTATCTTTCCTGGCAGGCCTACAACGGGTTCGATCTGCCGGAACGGCGTTTCCTCCTGAACGAGAAATCCGCTTCTCCCGCGAAACACGGCTGTATCGCTGTCCGTTCGAACAGCGAGGCGGCGTTGGGGGAAAGCGACACCCCCGAAGAGGTCGGACGCGCGGTGGAACTGGCCCGGTACGCCGGATTGGACATGGCTTACATCTATGGAGAGTATCCCGATTTCTGGCCGAAAACCGCGAAGGTGTATGAAATATGGAGCCGCGCCTGCGGCGAAACAAAAGGAGAACGAGAATGAAAAAGTTTTCGAGGAAACACTGTTTTTTCACGCTTGTCGAACTTCTTGTCGTGATTGCGATCATTGCAATTCTGGCCTCGCTGCTTCTTCCCGCGCTGGACCGTGCGCGGAGGATGGCCGTTCAGGTCAAGTGTCTTGGACAAATGAAACAGTTCGGGGTCGGAATTGCAATGTATGCCGACAACTACAAAGGATATGTCCCACTCATCAACAATTTTCAGGCTCCGACACAGGACCCTTACACGACGACCACCTTCGGCGGTTCCCCCAGCCTTTACCGCAACAGCACCTCCGCCACAAACCCGAAATGGGAAGGACTCGGCTGTCTGATCGGAACCGGATTGATTCCGAACAACAAGAGCCTTTTCTGCGGGACCCCGCCGACGTCTCCGCAGTATTATAGTTCCTATTACTATGTCGGCGGACTGAAATACACTCTCGTCTATACGAAGAACGGATTGCGGGAAAAGATTTCCGACAAACCGAATCTGGCTCTGGTTTATGAACCGAAAAATGTTCACGATCATTCTTCAAACGTGCTGTTCCTAGGATTGCATGCGCGTCTTGTCCGTCCAAAGATAGCCGTCGGCGCCTGTTACACATATCATTATGAATATTGAAGGAGGGGGAAATCCGATGAAACGGCTGGTTTTCTGCATGATGGCGCTGTTTTTCTCCTGGATGGCGAACGGGGAAAATCTGGTCTCGAAAAAGCCTTACCGGATCATTCCTGAACTCCCTCTGTCTCAGGGGGCTTCCCGGCAGTATGTGGATTCAAATGAATCACCGCGTCTGACGGACGGGCAAACCGGTGAAAACTGGATGCACGGAACACGGGTCGGCTGGCTTGGTCAGGGACGAATCCGGGTTTGTTTCGATCTGGGAACGGAACTTCCCGTCGGGATGGTGAAATGCCATGTCATGGGCGGAGGCGCGGCGGGTGTTTTCTACCCGTCGGAAATACGGCTCTTCGGACGCTGCGGCGATGAAAAGCCATTCCTTCTGGCGGATACCGTGGAACATCCGCCGGAAACAGGCGGACAGGCTGCCTCGACGTGGATGGTCCTGGAACCTCGAGACGTCCGGAAGGTCCGGTATCTCGAAATCGAGTTGACTCCGGCCCGCCCCGACGTTCATCTGATGGCGGATGAAATCGAAGTCCTTCCTCCGGGCGCACCGGCGGAAAAGAAACCGGCGGAAAAATGCCCGTCCCTTTATCCGGCGAATCCGGTTCCGGACAACGGAATTCGTCTCGGATTCGTCTATTTCGGAGCCACCACGCAATGGCCGCCGGAATTCCACATGCTGAAAATGCGGAGTCTGGGATTCAACGCCGTTCATTCCGAATGCAACACGGGATATGGGAGCACGCGCTGGAAGAACCTCAATCCTGAGAAGGGGGTGTTCTGCTGGGCGCCGCTGGACCGATGGATCGCCGGTGCCTCCGAGGCGGGATTGCATGTTCCCGTAATGACCGGCATCGAAGGGGGAATTCCTTTCTGGCTTCCGGAGGAGTTCCCGGACGCGGCCTTCATCAATCCTTATGGGGAGACCGTTCCCGGACTGATCGATTTCGGACATCCCGGCGTTCTGAAGGCGCTGACCCGCTATCTGTCCGAAATGGCCGGACGGTACCGCGATTCCGCCTGTATCGACGGATATATTATAGGAGACGAATACAGCGTTTACCAGAACTATTATCACAAAAAGAATTTCTACGGGCAGAATTTCAACCCCCGGATGAAGGCCGCCTTCCGCGAATATCTCCGGAAAAAATATGGTTCCGTCGGAACGCTGAACCGGCGTTTTGGCAGTCATTATGTGGATTTTGAGTCCATCACACCTTCGCTGGAATGGATCACCGGAAAGGACCATGAACCCGAGTGGGCGGAATGGTGCCGTTTCCGCGAACTGGAGGCGGCTCGGATCTACTCGGCGATGCGGGACGCGATTCACAAGGTGGACCCCGGCCGGAAAATCGTTCTTTCGGCAGTTGCCGCCGTCTGGCCCTATCATGCCGTCAGCGGGGTGAATCTGAACGACCTTCCGTGGCTGGACGCCTTCGGGGAAAAGCTGATGACCGGCGACAGTCCGGATTCCGTGGCGAACTGCGGAATTCCCGGACGTCTGATGCGGGGCCTCGGCAATCCGGATAAAAAACTGTGGATCACGAACCTGAGTTATCACGGGTGGCCCAATTCCAAATCCGGACATGTGCGGGGACTGGTGGAACTGATGGGCTCGGGCGCGGACTTCATCACCTATTTCCTGTGGGACATCCATGGGGGAAAAGACCGCTGGATCAAGGATGCCAAATGGATCAAGGACGCCCCCTGTTTCTTTTACCTTGACAAGGATAAGAATTACACGGCCGCGGCGGAACTGAACCTCTTGTCCGGGTTGACTCCGTTTCTCGGTCGTTACGGAACCTGGATTGCGCAAGCTGTCCCGGGGCCGTCCCGGATCGGCATTCTCCTTCCGCTGGAAAGCTACCGCCATGAGTTCAGGAACAATCTCACCCCGGCATATCTCGAAAAGAACCGGTATCCCAAACTGCCCAATTTGAACGAACCGTCCTATGTCGCCATGATGGCCGTGGCCCGTTTTGCGAACCGGGAGAATATCTCTTTCGAAGGCATGGGCATCGATCGCCTTGATCATTTCAAAGCCGTATCCGTGACGGGAAACACGTATCTTTCCGATCATGACATCCAGCGTCTGGCGGAGTTTGTCCGCAAGGGCGGACTTCTGATCGCGGACGCCGCAACCGGAACCTATGATGAACTGGGCGTGAAACGGAACAAGGCGTTTGCCGATTTCTTTTCCGCGAACCCGGGACGTCTGCTGATCCTCAATCCGCGTCAGATTCAGGCGGAGGAAAATCGTCTGAAACAATTCTTGAAATTCCCGGAACCGGTGTCTGTATCGGCTGGAGGCGTTTCCCTTCTCCGATCGGGAAAAGATAATATCCTCCTGCTGACCAACCGGGGGGCGTACGGAAGCCGTCTTTCCTCCGTGGAGGTGCGGGTTTCCGGCGAACTCCTCCCGTCGGCTCCTTTCCGTGCGTATGGGATCGAACCGGACGGAGGCATACTGCATGAAATTCTGTTCCGGAAAGACGGGAAGGACCTCGTTTTTTCCAATCTTTCCTTCAAGGACGCCCTGATGGTTTGGATCGTCGTCGGGGACTCGAAACCCTCCGAGGGACTGCTTTCGGGCAACCTCAAAAAAATGTGGTGGAACCCCGATTGGGAGTTCCGGATTCCGCTCCGCTTCCGTGTTTCGCCGGACAAAGGTCCGTTTTCCGCGGAACTGAACCTTACCTCCCTGTTTGCCAAAGCCGGAATCAGGGAACTGCCGTCGTTGGATTCCATGCGGATCGTGAAATACGATGACAGCGGAATTCCTCATACCGTTCCTCTGATTATCCGGAAAAACAAACAATTCAATCCGCATACGCGCTACGAGTTCCAGGCGGTGATCCAAGATCCGTCTCCTTCTCCGGACCCGCTTGGATTCTGCCGTTACGATCTGTATCTTTCCACCCGGTGTACTCCGTCTCCGGAGTGTATTGTCCGGGAAAGCGGCTGGACGGTCCGGGAACCTCTTTCCTTTACCGGCGGTGGACAGGGGAGGGGCGCTCCCGTGACGGAGAGAAACAACGGTATGACCTTTCTCCGGATCCCTCCGGGAAAATACGATCTGCAGTTGACCGGAAAAAATACGGAGATACCGTTTCAATCCCATGAAATCATCGTGAACGGAACGGCGTTCGAACGCGCTTTCACCGATTATCCGCGGTCCGTTCTACTTCCGGGAATCATCGTGGAAAATGAGCTCCGTCTTGAATTCAGCCGCTACGGAGAGATTCAGCTGGACGAGGTCCGGCTTCTGATGCCCGGGACGAAACCGGTACCGTCGCCGCGTCCGTCTGAAGTATTTGTCGGAATGCCGGAAATCCGTTCCGAATAAAACGGAGTCTGGAGATTTTTGAACGACGGCGGACTATTTCAGCAGATGTCTGTTCTTCCTTTGCATGACGATCCCGCGGTAGAACACCAGCCCGGCCGCAAGCACCGTGATGTTTCCGGCAAAGGAATAAGCCATTTCGAGGGGAAGTCCGAAGCCCCAGGGACCTCCATGAGCGGGAGAGGTCCACAGAATGAAAGTCGTGACGACGAACATCATGAAGATTCCCGGAACCATGGTGATGACAGAATTCTTCTTATGCATGGAAAGCCAGACGGATGCCGAGAACAGAGTGAAGACGGCCAGCACCTGATTGCCCCAGGCGAAGTAATTCCACAGGTAGCCGAAGGACTTTGCGCTGATGTTGGACCACCAGAGCAGAAACGTGATGACCACGATCAGGGGAATGCAGAGGAAAATACGGTTCATGGTCCTTATCTGGCTGATGTGGAATATTTCGGCCAGGCTCAGGCGCATGCTCCGCATGGCGGTGTCGCCGGACGTGACCGCCAGAATGATGACAGCGATCACCGTGACGGTTCCCATTCCGGAACCGAGGAAATAGGTCGTGATTTTGCCGAGAACCGTATTCGGGTCCGCTTTCATGAGTTCAGGGAAGATATTGTAGATGGCCATGCCGCCCGCCGCCCAGATCATGGCGATGATTCCTTCCACGATCATCATGCCGTAGAAGTTGCAGCGCCCGTGACGTTCGGAGGACATGGTGCGGGCAATGATCGGCGACTGTGTCGCGTGGAATCCCGAAAGAATTCCGCAGGCGATTGTGACGAAAAGAGCCGGGACGATCGGCTGCTGAGTCATTCCCGCCTTGAAAGAAGCTGTTTCAGTCAGGAGTTCCGGATGGCGGAACCCTTCCTTGATCAGGCTGAAAAAGA
>CAYWZD010000137.1:0-6850 GCA_964462755.1 uncultured Victivallales bacterium
CAAGAAAGGCTTTCCCTTTCCCCGCACCCCAATCTCTTCCAAAGATTTTTAACTCGTAATTATATTGCGCAGAGCGCAATATAATACAACTTAGAAGTTTTTGTAAAATGATGGAGGGTTCGGGAGGAAGAAAAGAAACTTTTTTCAAAAAGGTTTTTTCTTCCTCCCGAGTTCTTCAACCTTTTTTTTGCAATTAACTCAAGGAGTTCGGACTTATGAAACGACTGGAAGGAAAAACCGTATTGATTACGGGCGGGGCGCAGGGAATCGGACGCGCCGGAGCGGAATTGTTCGTCCGGGAAGGCGCTCATGTGGTGATTGCCGACATCAATGAAAAACTCGGACATGAAACCGCCTCGGCGCTTGGCGTTGATTTTGTGAAATGCGATGTTTCCAAAGCAGAGGACGTCCGCAACGTTATCGAAAAATGCCCCGCCCTGGATGTAATCTACAACAACGCCTCCATCTACTGGCCCGGACATGATGCCCGCGTCACGGACATTTCCGAGGAGGACTGGGACCGCATCATATCGATCAATCTCCGAAGCGTGTTTCTGTTCTGCAAGTATGGACTTCCCGTGCTGATGAAGCGCGGCGGCGGTTCGGTCATCAACACGGCTTCCAGCGCAGGCGTGATCGGCATTCCCGACTGCGACGCCTATACCGCGACCAAGGGTGCCACGGTCCAGCTCACAAAATCAATGGCCGCGGAATACGGACGCTACTGCATCCGGGTGAACTGCATTGCGCCTGCCGCGATCATGACTCCGATGATGCGTCAGAGCAATCCGGAAAATTCGACCTTCGACGAAGAACGGTTCCTGAAATTGCGGACTCCCATCCGTCGTTACGGCACCCCGGAAGAGATTGCGAAGGTCGCCCTGTTCCTTGCGTCGGACGACTCCAGCTACCTCAATGGTGCGGTCATCGTGGCGGACGGCGGTATCACGATCAACGGCGACCTCTCCAAAATCGGATAATACCGAAGACCTGGTATTCGGCCCCTCCCCTGAAACAAAGGAGAAGGGCCTTTTTTCAGCGCAGCAATTCAGCAAATTCCGGAAGATTCTTCTTCTCCGCCAATTCCAGCGGAGTCAGACCGTCCTTGTCCCGGATCGATTTGTCCGCTTTGTATTCCAGCAGGACATTCACCGTCTCGGGGTTCTTGGAGTTGACCGCATAATGAAGGGCGGTTCTTTTATCCCCGGCAATTTCCTGAGCATTCACTTTTGCCCCGTTTTCCAGCAGGAACTTCACCGTATCGGCCCGACCGGCATTCGCGGCCATCATCAGAGGGGTGGTATGGTCTCCGCTTGTCTCGGCATTGACATCCAGTCCCTTTTGAATCAGTTCTTTGGCAAAGGGAAGCGGAGACTTGGCGGAAGCCATGTGAAGCGCGGTGCTCTGGACATTGGTTTTTGCATGAATGGAGGCCCCTGCATCCAGCAGCGCCCGGACAGCCTTATCGTTCTTTACCCAGATCGCCACCAGCAGAGGAGTCGATCCGTCTTCCTGTTTTGCTTCGATGTCAGCTCCGTTTTCCAGCAGGAACTTCAGAAGCGCGGGATCGGAATTCTTTTCCGCGAAATAATACAGCACCGATCTTTTATATCTGTCGTTCGACAGAACTTTTATGGAATCCGGGAAACGTTTCACGGCAGTCATGATAACGGCCGGATTCGCCTTCTGGTAGATGGCGAGCTGAAGACAGCTGGCACGTTCGCCAAGCACCCCCGGATCGATTCCATGTTCCAGCAGTTTTTCCATGACGACCGGTTTGGATTTTCTCCATGTTTCCACCTGCCACGCGGGGATGACCCGTCCGCGGGAAGAGGATGGATCATCGTTCAGCAGCCAGTGTCCGTACAAAAAATAAATATGATTGCGTTCTGACTTTGAAAGGTTTTTCCGGGCCAGAAGTTGATCGAGTCCGGCCAGGGCTTTTTCCGTTTGTCCGGCAAGAAACAGGTCTTCGGCGGCTTTCAACTCCTTTCCGTTTGTCCCGTTGAAGGTCGACAACGTCGCCGGATAACTGATCCAGCAGAAATAACTGCGGTTTCCGCCGATCGTGAGAGGCGTCGTTTTCCGGAAACGGATGATGGACGCCATGAATTTTTCCGGCGTCAGCTCCCTGTATAGAGCCCTGGCCTCCTCGTAACGTCCGAGGGCAATCAGCATGCAGAGCTTCTGCGCCATGCCGTTTTCCCGACGGACCGGGTCTTTCGAAGCGATCTTTTCATCGAGATATTTCAGGATCAGTTCCGGCAGACGGGGCGTGTTTCGAATGCCTCGCTGCCATGCATAGCCGGAGCCTTCCAGCGCCCCGATGAAGACACACTGGAGACCGTATTCCGGAATTTCCGTGTCCCGGAAAGGACTCTCCAGACATTTCACCGCCAGATCGAAGGACAGCTGATTGTTTCCGCCCCAGCGCGGAAGAAAGAGATTCTGAAGGCCCCGGACCGGACGGGCGTAATCCGCCTGAATTTCAGAGGCGAGACGGAAATACTTGACAGAGTCTTCCTTGGAGAACGGAGAACCGCAAATCAAGGCTGGAGCTTCCGGACGGGTCGGATCGATCTTCCAGGCCGCGAGAAAATGTTCCCGACCTTTCTGAATATTCTCTTCGAAAATTTTCCAGCCGTTCTGCGTCACGCTGTTTGCAAAGCCATGTCCGCGCGCCTGCCAAGCAAGATCATGACATTGTTTTCCGATAAACATCTCCTTCAGCCACGGATCGAGTCCTTCAATCCGAAGGATTTTTTCGATGGACCGCAGCCGGTTGGCATAGTCATAAGCAGCAGGAATCCGTCGCAGAATGATTTGTCCTTCGTCGCGATCCGCCGGATGCGATTCGTAGTATTTCGCTCCCAGTTCATACAGGGCGATTGCATTGTCTCGCCCCCGTCCGCCCCAATTGGTCTGATTTACCAACTGCTGATATTCCGAACGGATGAAAAAATCCGTCACAGGAGCTTTCTCAAGCGTTCCGCCTTTGATCAGAGCCTCAAGGGGAGCTTCGTCCTTCCCCTGAAACGCGGACAGCACTTTGTCCGGGTCCGCCACTTTCTCGGACGTCAGATATTTTTTGAACATCGCCAGCTCGCGGGCGTCGAAATCCTTCTGGAGATATTTTGTTTTCGTGAAAAAGCCGCTGAAGTCAATCTCCTGACGTTCCGGCATAGAACATGAAGTGCCGGATGGCTTCTGATTTGCTTCGTCCAGCAGCGCCTTGACCTTCCGGTATTCGACCGCTTCCGGGGCATTGCTCTTCGCCGCGAAATCATCGACGGCTTTCATCTGGGCCTGTCGGAGTTCCTGACTTTCCTTTTCCAGTTTCGCATATCCGGGATCTGCCCGGATTACATTCCACAAGTCGTTGTTGAGCTCATTATATTTCATCATGGATTCCCTGTCTTTGTAGTCCATGGAGAACTGTGCCTTTTTGACTTTCCATGCAAGTTCCGGATTCTTTTCTTGAAGCAGACAGCGTTTCCATTGCAGTTCCGCAGTCATCAGGGCAAGCTTCTTTCCCATTTCGCGGATGGACGGGTCCTTTTCCGCGACACGTCCCAGCTTCTGCCTCATGACGGCATATCCATGAACCATGGCCCACATGTTCCGGGCAGGATCCTTTTTGTATTTTTCCACGCCGTACATGGCAGCCTTGTATTCATCGGAGCCTTCGACATTTGCTTTCGGAACTTTTTTTGTTGTATTGGCAAAAGAGGCGTCCGTATATTTTTGCACAAAATCGTTGTATTTCACCAGGCGCGGATCGGACGGGGAATAAAGGAGTTTCTGCATCGCATAATAGGTTTCAGCCATGACTGTTTCGAAACGGAGGGACAGTTCTGCATATTCCTTCGAGTTGGCAAACGCCTGGTTCAGCGTTTTGTCGACCTTGAGCATGCGCATCACCTGTGCCTGGGATATCCCGGTTCCCCGTGACTGAACCTCATTCCGGAGTTTTTTCTGCTCTTCCACCATTTTTTGGAGTTCAGGCTTGTCGGCGGCAAGTTTCTCCTGCAATGCTTCGAGCTCTTTCCGGAGAGTGTCGCTTTTTGCCTGAATTTCCGCGAATTCCTTGTTCTCCTTCAAGGCGGTCTGTAATTCTTTTTGAATCTCAACGTCAGCCGAGACAATTTCCTCCGCGCAAGTCCGGACAGGAAGTGCAAAAAACAGGAATCCAACGACCGCGGCAAGCATAACTTTCTTTGATGGCATTTTCTTTTCCCTCCCCTGATATCAATAATTCTAACGGATAATATTCCCGATTATTTGGTTTTGCCGGAGGATGTTTGATTTGCGTCCTCCAGCATGGCCATTATTTTCCGGTATTCGACCGCCTCCTGAACGTTGCTCTTCGCGGCGAAGTCTTCGACGGCTTTCATTTGCGCGTCCCGGAGAGTCCGTTCTTTCTCTTCCAGTCCTGCATATTCAGGATCAGACTGGATAATTCTCTGCAATTTTTTCTGCAGAACATCGTATTTTCTTGTTCCTTCCGGCGTCCGGATTTCGAGAGATGTCGGCAAGGTCCTGACCTGCCATGCAAGGTCCGCGTACTTCTCCTCAAGGAGGCATTTCCTCCATTGGAGTTCAGCAGTTGTCAAAGACAAATCCCTATTCAGTTCGCGAATGGCAGACTCTTTCCCGGCACGCCATTTCATTTTCTCGCGGACTGGAGAACAACGGTATTCCATGATCCCCTTGCCACCGCTTGGATTTTCCCTGTATTTTTCGATTCCCTTGACAGCGGTTCTGTATTCATCGGAACCTTCGACTTCCGCCTTCGGCAGATTCCTGACAGAATAAGCGGTATAGTCGCAAAATGTCTTGTCCATGAGTTTATGAAATTTCAAAATCCGTTCATCGGAAGAGCTGTTAAGAATTTTTAGCGCCAGCAGATTCTCTTTTGCGGATACCGTGCCGGCGTGCAGGAAAAGGCGCGCATATTCATCGGACTTGGAGAATTCCCGGTCCAGCTCCCATGTCACTTCATTCAGCCGGGCACGACAGCGTCCGATTTCTCCTTTGGATTTTTTCGTCTTTCCCGCATCCGCGAGAGTTTTCTGTAATCTCTTTTGTTCATTCAGCAGTCGGTTGAGTTCGGGCTTCTGCGAGGCCAGTTTCTCCCGCAGGGATGCCAGTTGTTTCCATGAGTTGACACGTCCAGCCTCAATGACGGCATATTCTTTGTTTTCCCTCAATGCCGTCATGATTTCCGTCAACATTACATCGGTTCCCGGAACCGGAGGCATTCCGGTTTGTGCGAAAAGCGGACTCATCCAAAACAGAAGAAAAAACAATGAGAATGAGAAGTAATTCTCCCGTTTTTGAGACGACATTCTTATCTCCTCCCCTTACGCCCAATTCATTCTTTTTTCAAAAATGCTGAAGATTGAATACTTATTTCGTTTTGCCGGAGGAAGCGGTCTTGTTCACCTCTTCCAGCAGGGCCAGGGCCTTCCGGAATTCAACCGCTTCCGGCGCGCTGCTCTTCGCAGCAAATCCATCCAGAGCTTTTCTGTGTTCTTTCCGGAGATTCTGTTCTTTCTTCTCCAGCTTCGCATATTCAGGGTCCGCCTGAATGACCTTTATCAGTTCCTTGTTCATGAGATTGTATTTTTTGATTCCTTCCTGTGTCCGGAATTCGGGAGAAGCCGGAAAGGTTCTCACCTTCCAGGTAAGGTCGGGGTTCTTCTCTTCCAGAAGAGCTTTTTTCCAGAACAGTTCCGTTCTTGCAAGGGAAAGTTTCCGGTTCATTTCACGGATGGCGGGATCCTTTGCGGCGCACCACTCCATTTTCTGACGGAGCGGGTTGCAATACTGTTCCATCATTACCTTGTAACGGACAGGGTCCTGTCTGTATTTTTCGATTCCTGCGATAGCCGCCTTGTATTCATCGGAACCCTTGACATCCGCCTTCGGCAGGTTCCGGGCGGAATATGCAATGGAGTTGCCGACGGTTTTTTCCACAGCCTCGATGAATTTCAACACCCTCGGATCGGAAGAGGTCGCGAGAACTTTCTGGAAAGTCCAGTTCATTTCAGCGAGTGACACATTGAGTTTCAGGGCAAGGCGGATATACTCCGCGGAACCTGAAAGGATTTTTTCCAGCTGCCATGTCACTTCTCTGAGGCGGTTCCGGGAAGCAACAATTTCCGCTTCGGGTTTATTTGCCCGGGCTGCTTCAAAAATGGCTTTCTGCAGATTCCTGCGTTCATCCACCAGCTTTTTGAATTCAGGATTCTGTGCGAGCAGTTTTTCCTGAAGGGTTTCAAGCTGCTTCCGGATGGAGTCTGCATTGGCTTTGAGGGCTGCGTATTCCTTGTTTTCGCTCATGACTGTCACCATTCCCTGCTGAATTTCGCGGGACAGCGACGGAGAAGCCGCCGTCTGAGCGGAAAGCGGAATGCCGAATGAACACAGCAACAACAGCATGACAGCACTGAAATACTTCCCCGAGATTCCGGATAACATCTTTTTTCTCCTGATTATTGAGTTTATTTAGAACAGGAATCGAACTTTTTCTGTTCAAACTATATCTATGAATCCAGGTTTTTCAACCTTTCGGAGAAGATTCTTGAATATTTTCCGGGGAGGAACTATATTACAAGGCTTACGGAGCTGCATGAATGAAAACAGGTGTCTTCCCTAAAATTTTGTCGGTGATGCTGAGTCTGATATTCCTCGGCAGCGGCTTACTGCACCCGTTCATTCACTCCTGCGGTCAGGGACAATGTTCCTGCGAAGATGAAAGAAACTCCTCCTCCGTTACGGAATCCCGCGGAAAAGACGCCGTTCCGAAAATGCGCAATGCCCATTCGGAAGATTCTGTCCACCCGGT
>CAYWZD010000137.1:6950-9134 GCA_964462755.1 uncultured Victivallales bacterium
AAGACGCCGTTCCGAAAATGCGCAATGCCCATTCGGAAGATTCTGTCCACCCGGTTAAAATATTCTGCCAGATATGCGCCGGAATGTTCAATTTCGTGTATCCCTCGGATTCAATCAAATCTGTTCAACACTTTGCCGAGGCCGTTTTCCTGACCAGACCGGATTCGCCGGTTCCAGTCAACGATTGTCGACTTCCACTCACGCGCGCACCGCCGCTGTCCTGATTTTTTTTTCATCCATCCAACTCATTCCGGCGGACTTTTCTTGTTCCGTCTGGAACAATTCCGCAGGGTGACTTTCCCCGGCGGAAAATCTGATTTGCCGAAAAAATAAGGACTGCAATATGAAACGTACTTTTACTTTGATAGAACTCCTCGTTGTAATAGCGATGATCGCTATTCTTGCCGGAATGCTGCTTCCGGCTCTCAACAGTGCACGGGCCAAAGCGCAGGGAATCTCTTGTTTGAGCAACCTCAAACAGGCCGCCCTTGCGACGAATTTTTATCGCGGCGACTACAATGACGCCCTCCCGGTGGTTCACGGAGGTTCCTTCGAGCATCCGGAGGAACTGGACCCGGAACCGCAATGGTATACGCCGCTGCTTTCGAACTACAAGTATGACCTGAAGTATTTGAAGTGTCCCTCGGACAAAGGATATGACAAGGACAAGGAAATCCAGAGCTATATGGTCAATGCAATGTTGACGTTCGGAGTTCCGGTAACCCGTGTCAGTACGCCCTCCGGCAAGATTTACCTGTCGGAACGCGGCTTCGAAAGCAACGGAGACGCCATCGAACACCAGTGTTATCCCGGAATGAGCGCGCCTGACTCCTGGTCCGAGGAAATCGATGCCAAGCGGCATACGAACCGGGCCAATTATCTTTTTCTGGACGGACATGCCGCCTCGCATACCTTTCAGGAAACGGTGGGCGACAAATCCATCAGCAAGAACCAGCATTTCGTCAGCGACTGGCTCAGCAATTACGTAGCCGCGGAAGAGCACGAGCACTGATCGGGCGAATTCCGCACCGGAACGGAAAATACGGCCAGCGCAAAGCTCCGTGTCTTCCGCTCCGGTTTTTATGCGAATTCCGCATTTTTTACCGTTCCTCCTCATTTTCTTTTCCGGAAATCAGTGTATAGTATCCGGGTGGGAAAGAATACTTGCGTCATGAAAAACACTCTGAAACCTCATCTGATCTGGAACAACTTCAAGTTTTCCGTGCTGTTCTGTCGGCATGACCGGGAATATGGAATCAGCCACAAACACCGTCATGACGACTTTTACGAACTCGTATTCGTGCGTTCCGGGAACGCTTTTCACGTCATGGGCGACCAGCGTCTCAAGATCACAACAGGCAGTGTTTTTCTCATTAATCCCGGGGAAGTCCATTATTACGAAGAGGCCAATTCGCTGGAAATCTACAATATTCTGTTTGCACCCAGTTTCCTCAAACACTTTCACAACGACATGCAGAGTCTCCCGAATTACCAGCTTCTGTTCAATGTTACCCGCGTGCAGGACAGCGGATGGAACATCCTCAAGCTGGAAAACTCCTTTTTCCCGGAGATCATTCAGATGCTGGACGAGATCATCCGGGAACAGAGTCAGATGCAGCCCGGCGCCCGGACGGCGATTCTGGCGGATTTCCTGAAGGTTCTGCTGCATCTCTGCCGTCACTGCGGCCCGATCACAAAGGAAATGGGAATCTCCAACGCCTACCGCATCAGCCGTCTGCTGGCCGAACTCAACATCCGCCTCAAGGAGTCATGGGCGCTTTCGGAGATGGCCCGTTTCACAAACATGTCCGAGAGCGCGCTGCGCCAGCAATTCAAGATGCTGACGGGAATTTCACCGATCCGGTATCTGTTGAATGCACGGCTGACCAAGGCACTTTCCTACCTTCACGGTTCGGAGCTGACCATCTCCGAAGTCGCCGAAAAATGCGGTTTTCCGGACAGCAATTACTTCTCGCGGCAATTCCGGAGCCACTACGGTTTTTCACCGCGTTCCGTGAGACGCTGAACGGCTGGAATATCCGTTCGCGGAAGGGGCAGCCTTACAGAAGCCCCCATTTCTTGAGGTCGCGCTTGAGAGCTTCTTCGTTGAAAACCTGTCCCGGACGCCACTGTCCGTTGTATTCCATCGTGGGAACCACCCAGTCGTCGCCGCCGTTCACGTCG
>CAYWZD010000138.1:0-9079 GCA_964462755.1 uncultured Victivallales bacterium
ATGCGGAACAGGTCGATCTTCTCGTGCTTCCGCCGCTGGAAGGCGTCTCCCGGAAGTATCTGGACGCCATCCGCAAACTCCATGCGAAGGGGGTGCATCTGCTGGCCTTCGAGGACGTCCCCGGACTGGAAGACCTTTTCGGCGTGGCCGACACCGGAAAATACCGGAGCGTAACGAGATTGTCCGCCCGGAAGGATTTCCTCGGCGGCATGACCGAATTCTGCGAAGAACCGCTCTGCCGCGGGAAATACAAAGTGAAGGACGCGGAAGTCCTGATCGACGCGGAAATTCCGGTTCTGACGCTCAAGCGCAATGACCGGGCGCTGGCCGCCTTCTTCAACGTGCCGCCCATGCTCGTGCGCGAAGACCAGCTCCATGAACGTCTCGGCTATGGCAAAGACGGCATCAGCGAACTGATCGAACGGGCCGCGGCGGAGGTCATGCGTCGAATGTCCGGCGCGGAAGTTTCCGCCACGGAAGGACGCCTGATCGCCTATCATTCCAAAAACGGGACTGATGTCGTGATCGTGACCAATCCGGAAGAAGAAGCCGTTCTCACACCCGAGATCAAGATATTCAAACAGAAGGGACGCCGGAAAATCGTCTCCTCGGACAAGCCCTTCTTCCTGCTGGAAGACACCCCCGTGTTTCTCAAGTCACGGGTGCGGCTGGAACCGGAGGAAACCGCGGTTTTCATCCTCGGCTGATTGAAAAACAGCAAGACAGGTTTATATTGATGGGACCGAGGTGTCCATCATGAAAAGAGAATTTCTTGCCGAGCACGGCTTTGAGGTGATCGACGCACACATTCATCCGTTTCTGGAGAATGAGGGTGCGAATATTGCGGGGTTCGGAAGTCCGGCGTCGCCGGATGAATTCGTCGCGGAACTGAAATCGCTCGGAATTGCAAAGGCCTGCGGGTCCGTCATTCTGCGCAAGGACTGCCGGATGGAAGACATCCGCGAAGCCAACCGCATCGCCCTCCGGCTCCAGAACCGGTATCCGGATTTCTATCTGCCCGGAATCCATGTCCACGGCGGCTTTCCGGAGGAGTCCTGCGAAGAAGTCGAAACGATGGTTCAGAAAGGCGTCCGCTGGATCGGCGAACTCGTTCCCTACATCATGAACACGGGAGAATACAACTCGCCCGGCATGATGCGGATTTTCGATCTGGCGCGGCAGCTGGGGATTCCCGTCAACATCCATGACGGCTGGCCCGCGGAACTGATTGATCCAGCCGTGAAGCAATTCCCGGACCTGAAGCTGGTTCTGGCGCATCCGGGCGATCTGTCGCGCGCAAAAGAACGTTTCGAATACATGGCAGCGCATGACAACGTCTACATGGACCTTTCCGGGACAGGACTCTTCCGCTGGAACATGCTGAAATACGGAGTGGAACTCTGCGGGGCGGACCGTTTTCTCTTCGGTTCGGACTTTCCGATCTGCAGTCCGGGCATGAACCTGTACGGAGTCCTTTCTGAGAACCTCACCGATGCCGAATGCCGCCTGATCTTTTCGGAGAACTTCAAGCGGCTCACGGAATGAAACCGGGTTGATTTTCGGGGAAAGACAGAGTAAAGTATTCTCCGGATATCATAAATGCACGGGACTTCCGCCGAACTTTTTCCGGGACGGAGCGGTCTATCGAAAATCAACATGGAAAGGATTGTCCGCATGCGTGTACTATTTTTTGTTTTTCTGCTGACCGGCGCGCTGTCGGTTCCCGCAAAGGAAATGGAACTCAAAAGCGCCGTGGATTCCAACGGATTCCGGTATAATTATGTCACCAACGACCCTTACAACGGACGCGAATACACGCTGCCGAACGGTCTGAAAGTCTACCTCTCCAAAATTCCGGTCAAGCCGCGGATCACCTTCAAGCTGGCGGTTCTGGGCGGTCTGGCCGACTCCCCCGCCGACGTCACGGGTCTTGCGCATTACTTCGAACACATGATGTTCAAAGGAACGTCCAAAATCGGTTCACTGAACTATGAAAAGGAAAGAAAGCTGCTGGATCAGATAGAGAAGCTCTTCGAGGAACGCCGCAAAACCACCGATCCGGCGAAGAAAGCCGAACTTTATGCACAGATCGACAAACTGTCCGGAGAGGCCGCAAAACTGGCTTCGGCGGGAGAATACAGCCGTCTGATCGCGTCCATCGGGGGAATGGGACTGAACGCCTTCACCGCCTCGGATATGACGGTCTACATGGTGGATATTCCATCTCAGGAGCTCGAAAAACTGCTGCGTCTGGAGTCCGAACGCATTCATGGTCCCGTCATGAGACTGTTCCACACCGAACTGGAAACCGTATACGAGGAATTC
This sequence comes from uncultured Victivallales bacterium, assembly GCA_964462755.1. GTDB lineage: Bacteria > Verrucomicrobiota > Lentisphaeria > Victivallales > UBA1829 > SIG94. The sequence continues at coordinate 2,326 of CAYWZD010000138.1, forward strand.
AATCGCGGACAGGACAGCGATTCGCGCATCGTGTTCGAAGAGCTCTCCTCAAAACTTTTCCCGACTCATCCTTACGGCTGGGTCCCCTTCATCGGAAAACCGGAACATCTGAAGAACCCTTCCATCACCCGGATCAAGGAATTTTTCAGCCGGTATTACGTGCCCTCCAACATGGCCATTCTGCTGGCCGGAGATCTGGACTTCGACAAGACCATCCGCCTGGTGGCACAGGATTTCGGTTCGCTCAAGGGTGGAAAAACACCGCCGCGAAATCTTCCCAGGGAAAACCCCCTGACGAAAAATGAATTCGTGCGGATTTCCGGTCCGCAGGCGGAGCAGGTCCTGATCGGCTACCGCGTGGAACCGGGACGGAAAAACGAACTGCTCGGAGCGCTGCTGTCGGATGTCCTCTCCAACGGCACGGCCGGACTGATGGACCGCGATCTTGTCCGAGACCAGAAGGTCCTGAGCGCCGGAACGGCTTTCTATGACCGCCGCGATTATTCCATGTTCATCCTTTCCGGACGCCCCCGCGCGGGACAGACCCACGACGAGCTGGCCGCTCTCCTCCTCGGAGAACTCGACAAAGTCAAAAAAGGAGAATTCAACGATGCGCTTCTCAAGGCCGTCATTGCCAACTACCGCAAGAAACTGATTCTGGAACGGGAAAATCCGGACAGCGCGTTGTGGACCTATCTGGATTCTTTCGTCAAGGGGAACTCCTATCTTGAAAATCTTCAATATATCGATTCCCTCGCCGGAATCAGCAAGGAAGACATCGTCGCATTCGCAAAAACCCTTCAAAACTATGTCCGCGTGGACAAGGTGACCGGAAAACCGGACAACCGCGTCAAGGTCGACAAACCGAAAATCACGCCGGTGGTTCTGAATGCAGACAAGATGTCGGCGTATGCGAAGGAATTTACCGCGCTTCCTCCCTCGCCCCTGCCCAAGCTGGATGTGATCGACTTCAAGAAGGATTTCACCATCCGGGACAACGGCACGACGAAGCTGTTCTACAGCAACAAGCCGTCGCCCGCGAACGATACGCTATTCACTTTCCAGATCATCGTGGAGGCCGGCCGTGACAATGAACGCCTTCTCCCGTTGGCGATCGACTACCTCAACTATCTCGGGACGGACCGTTATTCCGCCTCGGAACTCCGTTACGAGTTCTATAAACTCGCATTGGGCTTCTCCGTCGGATGCTCCAACGAGCGAAGCAATGTCAGCCTCAGCGGGTTCGGCGACGACATGGATAAAGGGCTGACGCTGGTAAAGCATTTCCTTACGAATGTCAAACCGGACGAAAAAGCATGGCAGGCCTATGTGAACCGTCTGCTCAAAGCCCGGGCGGATGCCAAGAAAAATCCGGGTTCCGTCTTCCAGTCCCTCAACAACTATGTCGCCTACGGACCCGATCCGGAAAACAACCCGATTCTTTATTCCAACTCGATTTCGGAAGAGCAGCTCCGTAAAATCAAGGGGGCCGATCTGGTCGGACTCGCGAAAAAATATCTGGGACAGGGATTCACCCCCAAACTGTATGCGTATGTCGGCCCCGCCTCCATCGGCAAGGTCAATGAAACCGTTCAGAAGATTCTCGGAAACAATCCGATTTTCGCCTCCGCGAAAAACTTCATTCCTCCGAAGCATGAGTTCAAACAACTGCCCACGGAACAGGTCCGCGTATTCCTGATTCCCTACGATTCCGCACAACTCATGATCGGTCTCCGCACCCGTGCGTCCATGTTCGACTTGAACCTTGTCCCGAAAAGCATGCTTTTCAACCAGTATTTCGGAGCGGGAGGACTGGACAACGTGGTGTTTCAGGAGATTCGCGAATCCCGGAGTCTGGCCTACAATGCGTATGCTTATTATTCAAATTCATTCGAAAAGGACAAATACGATGTTTTCATCGGGTTCATCGGCACCCAGCCGGACAAGTTCTTCGACGCGACGGAAGCCATGCTGGCGATTTTCCGCAAAATGCCCGTTTATCCTGAAAAGATCGAGCTGGCGAAACAGCAGGTCATGAAGGGAATGTGCGCGGAAAAACGATATGGAAATCTGGTAGGAATCTGGCTGAACGCACAGAAAATTGGAATTGACTACGACTGGCGCGCCAATGCTTTCAAGGAGTTGAGCACCCTCGGCCCGAAGGATGTGGAAGCATTCGCAAAAAAGGAAATTTCCTCCCGGAAATATGAACTGTTCGTGGTCGGGCCAATTGAGAAAATCGACCGCGAAAAACTGAAGCAATATGGTTCTGTGACCGAACTCAAGCCGGAACAGGTCTTCGGCTATTGAGAATCCTGAACGGCCTCCGTTCCGTGGCGTAAGCAAACGAACGGAGGTTTTTCAAATTCATCGGCGGCCCCACGAACTGAGTCAAGACAGGACACCGACCGGACAGCGCATTCCAGCGCCCCCCTTTATGCCTGTTCCTGCTCGTCCTCTTCCGTATATTTCCGGAGCAGCTGAGAAAGCTGGGGAACGGAATAAGGCTTCTTGACAAAGTCCGTGAATCCGGCTTCATGCAGACGCGCCGCGTCATCGTCGAATTCGGAATTGACCATAATTACGGCGTTGGCGTTGGGATCCATCTCCTTGAGATGGGTGCAGATGTCAATGTTCCGGAAATGACCGGAATTGATGTTGACCAGAACACATTTAATGTTGCTCATATTCTGAGCGTAAATATCCAGCGCTTCGAAACCGTTGTCGGTATCCACCACGGTATAGCCGAGTTTTTCGAGGAGCTTCTTGGTGATCTTGCGCATGAAGATGTCGTCGTTGACAAACAGAACCACGCCATGGCCGGGGACAATCTCCGAGTCGTCCGCATTGAGCGAGGCATTTGCGGAAGTCGCCGTATTGTCGACGCCCGCCAGTTCCGGAATGTAGATTTTAAACACCGACCCGTGACCCGGCGTGGAATTCACGTCGATGAATCCGCCGAGATCATTGATCACGTTGATGGCCACACTCAATCCGAGCCCCTTATGCATCGTGTTGTCCTTGGTCGTGAAGAAGGGGTCATAAATGTTCTTCTGGATTTCCAGAGGAATCCCGATGCCCGTATCCGAAACCATGATCACCCAGTAGGCGGGTTCCTTGATGGCGTGGCGGAAACGCATGATCTTGTCACAGACAATCTTTTCTCCGGCGATTTTCTCCACGGAAACGGAAATGATTCCGCCGCGGGACGCACCTTCCGGACGCATCTCCGTAATCGCTTCGGCGGCATTGTTGAGGAGACAGAAGAATGTGCGGGAAAGAGCGATGGGATCGGCCAGAATCCACGATTTGAGCTCATTCAGGGAAACTTCGATGTTGATGGAGGAATCGAACGTGCGCAGGCAGATGCGCAGAGCATACATGACCATTTCATTGAGGTCGATCTGAATTTTATTCAGCTCGCCCTTCTGGAGGGTGGACGCATATTTCTGGGGGACCATGCTGATCTGCGCGAGAGCATTGTTCAGGTAGGCGGTGAAGGGGATCATCTCCTCGGAAAGGCCGTGATCCGTAGCCATTGCGTTCAAGGCTTCAATGGTTTCTCCGACATGGGCGTTGAGGTTGGCGGAGTCGCGCACCACGTTATCCATGGCGGTGCTGACCAGCTGCGTGGAACGTTCCCGGACGCCGTGATCTTCTTCCGTGCTGAAGGAGGTAACATCGTCCATCTTGATCAGGAGTTCCGCGTAATCCTTCTTATAGGCGGCGGAAACCAGCGGAACGCAAAGAATGTCGACGATCCTCATGGGGCCTTTGTTCACATGCATCCGCTCGTGATATTTATAGTGACGCTTCAGCGAATAGAATACCGTGTCGAAGAAATCCTTGAACTGGGTGAAGATCGGGATCAGTTCATAAATATTCTTCCCGAGTGCATCTTCCTCCTGAATATCAAAATAGCGGGTCGCGTTGCTGTTCCACGTGTGAACGTTGCCGCTGTTGTCGATGGTGATGAGGATGGAGTCAAGGCCCTGCATGATAGCATGGAAGTTGGCGTTGTCGGCATGGAGGCGCGCTTCCTTGACTTTGAAGTTGCGGTCGTTCAGATACACCACGAAGAAAATGCTGGCGAACGCCACGAAGTTGCCGATCAGAAGCACGGCGTAGACAAAACCGACCAGGCTCATTTCGTTGCGGATCAGGGCGCTTCGCTCTGTTTCCAGAGCGTCGATCTTGTCGATGGCATTCTGGACCAGGCGGTTGCAGTCATTGAGCTGCTGTTTTCTTTTCTTCGGATTGGACTGCGCATAAGTATCGGAAGCCAGGGTGCGGAACTTGTCGATTTCGGGTTCCAGATTCAGGTTGACTTGCATCTTCCGGATCTGTTCCGCATTTTTCTGAGCCTTGTCCAGATGGGGCCAGACATCCTGTTCCAGTTTCTTGTTTTTTCCTTCCTCAACGATTTCCGTCAGGATGGAATAGGCCGTCACGAACTCCGTACGGAAGTCTTTGGAGGTCCCTGCCAGGTTCGCATAGGATTCTCCCATTCCGACGATGATGCGGTAGGCGTAAATGTTCATTCCGGTAATCAGGAAGAAAACGACCCCCACCAGAATATAGAGGACCGTCATATTGATTAGAAAAGATTTTTTCCGCATAAACCGTTTTCCCTTCCTGGAAAATATGAAATATTATTCAGCACTAACAGAACAGTAATATAATGATAACTTTTGCGATTTGCAACTCCGAAAGGAAAAACATTATTTTTTTCAGAAAAAAAAGAAAAAATGAACTGAAAATCTCCTAATAAACGGAATTTTTTGCAGATACTCCTGAAAAATCATTCAGCCATTGTATCTCGATTTCGCGTTCGACATTCAGGACCTGAAGGATATCGTTCTTGCAAATGATTCCTCCTATCTGCTTTCCGACAACCACGGGGAGATGTCCGACCGAATGGCGCACCATCACATTCATGACGTATTCCACATCATCATCCTCGCAGGCGACAATCATCTGGCGGGTCATGAAGTCGGACACCGGAACGGCGCCGAGATCGATGCTCTCTATGCTCATGGCGCGCACGAGGTCCGAGTGGGTGATGATTCCGACATATTGATCCGGACTCTCCTCACAGTCCGTCACCATCAGGGCGGAACAGTTGAATGCAATCATCTTCTTGGCGGCCTCACGAAGCGCTTTCGTGCGGCAGACGGCATATACGGTGTTGATACGACGATCCTCAAGAACCTTTTTCAGCTTCATGTTCCTCTCCCCTCGCAATCCTCAAAAAAAAACGCCGGAATTTTCTGGATTCCGGCGTTTTGGAAACTTCATTACTTCAAGAGCTTGACAGCGATGAAGTCATCACGGCGGTTCTGCCGGTAAGCGTCTTCCGAGTCGCCGGGCACCGCGGGTCTGTCCTTGCCGTAGCTGATCGTCTTCATACGGGAGGCGTCGATTCCGGAAGCCTGGAGGTATTCCTGGGCGGAAATGGCACGGCGTTCACCGAGGGCACGGTTGTATTCTTCGCTTCCGCGGGCGTCGCAGTTGCCTTCGATCACGACTCCGGCATCCTTGCGGGACTGAAGGAACTTCACGATTTCATCCAGCTTGGCATATTCCGTGGTAAGGATGTTGGACTGGTCGAACTTGAAGTAGACGGGCTGGAACTTTATCCCAGGAATCGGCTCTCCGAAACCGTCATAGTTATTGGAAAGACCTGTGCCGGACTGGAATCCGGAGGGATGATTGGGATCGAAATCAGCCTTTCCCACATTGCCCCCGTTTTTTCCGCCTTTGCCGAGCGGACGGTAAAATTCATCCTTCTCCTCACCCCCGTCTTCAAACCAGGAACAACCGGTGGCCGAAACAAGAAGCGAAAGAGTGACAACGAATACACTCATTTTGAAAATACTGTTTCTCATCGTAAAATCCTTTCTGCAATTTTTTTGCTTGCCTATCAAATTACACTTTTTTTTGAAAAAATCAATAGTAATTAAATTGACAGTTGCGTCTTTTGCAAGTACATTTCTTAAAAAACAAACAAAAAACAGGGTTGAGACCCCCTGACGAACGTTTTTCATTAAGATTGGAGTTGGCAAGAAATGGCTTCTCAAGAGGAACTGAAGAAAATCCGCGGCGATATCGACTGGGCTGGCCTCGGATTCAGCTACATGCCCGTCAAATCACATATCCGCGCTTCCTATCGCAACGGAGCATGGGACAAGGGCGAACTTCTGACCGACCACACCATCACGATGTCGATTGCGGCCACCTGCCTTCATTACGGACAGGCCGCTTTCGAAGGACTCAAGGCGTTCCGCTGCAAGGACGGCGCCGTCCGCGTGTTCCGTCCCGACGAAAACGCGCACCGCCTCAACCTTTCCGCCTCGCGTCTGCTGGGACCGACCGTCTCCGTGGAGTTCTTCAACGATCTCGTGCGCCGGGTGGTCCTCGACAACATCGAATACGTGCCTCCCTACGGCTCGGGCGGCTCCCTCTATATCCGTCCCCTCTACATCGGCGTGGGTCCCCAGATCGGCGTTGCTCCGGCAGCGGACTATGACCTGCTGATCATGGTGATGCCTGTGGGCCCCTATTACAAGGGCGGAATGAAGCCCGTGCGCGCTCTCGTGATCGAAGATTACGACCGCGCGGCGCCGCTCGGCACCGGAACCATCAAACTGGGCGGAAACTACGGCGCCAGCCTCAAGCCGGCGAAAGTCGCCAAGGAAAAGGGATTCCCCATTCCGCTGTTCATGGACCCGAAAACCCACCAGTATGTGGACGA
>CAYWZD010000139.1:0-9063 GCA_964462755.1 uncultured Victivallales bacterium
CAGAATCGCCGTCAGCGGCACAAAAAGAATCAGCCAGTCAATCCAATGCATCTTTCACATCTCCTCAGATGTAGGCAGTTTGAAAAAAATTCTGTGGTTCACCATTGTCTCCATGAGTTCGGATCAAAGTCGAAAATATTCCGAGGCGATCCTTCAAAGAACAGGGATGCAGGCTTTGAAACACCCCCATCCGTAATGCGGGTTTCTCCCAGAATTCCTCCTTCGCCGCGAAGATCATTCACACGCACGGCAACCGTGTTTTTTCCTCCCCACGCGATGACTTCGGGAGGAATCGCATATTTGCGTCTGAACTGCCAATATTCCGGAGTATCCTCTCCGGTATGTCCGATTTTGACGCCGTTGAACCATGTGTCATCCAGATCGTCGATGCTGTCGGCTTCAAAAAAGAGTTTCTTTCCTTTCATCTCCGGCGGAATGACGAATGAAATCCGATACCAGGCGAGACCGTCATACGGGTAGGCCGCGGCAGATTTCGCAAAAGAATTATTGTCGCGGATTCCCTGACTTTCCCATGGAAATCCGAGCTTCAATTTCCGCCAGGAAGAATCATTGAAATCTTTCTTGAACCAGCCCGCGGAAAGCCCTTTGTTTTCGGGGTCGATCCGGAATGGAACCGTTTCCGGCAGAATCACGTTCCTGCTCGTTTCCGAATTCAAAACGGGAGTCTTCGCCGAACGGATTCCAAGATTTGTGAGAAGGGTCGAAACGACCCGTTTGAATTTAGCACGGGAATATTCTTCTCTTATGGCATCCGGGGATGCAAAAAGTCGTACGACCGTTCCAATTCCATTTTTTTCCACGGCCAGCGGAGCCTCCGGAATCCGGACTGCCGGATTGAAATACAGGTCAGAACGGCCGATTCCGCGCACGGCTTCCGGGAAAGCCGGCAGTTTTGCCAGCCGGATGGCTTCCGTTACCGGAACGGAGTCATCGAAAATGACGGCCGCCGCCCCGGAAGACGCCTGTTTCAAAGCCTGCTTGCGGGGAAGTGTTTCCGGCTCGAAGCCGAGTGAACGCAGAAAATCCGCGCCCTTTGCCGGGCCGGAGTAGACAAGGCGTCTGTCAAAATGAGGAGGAAACTCCCCGGAATAAGCAAAAAGGTTGTCCGCGAGAAGAGTTGCCGCAGGATCGGAACCATACCTGTCTTCAAGATCGAGCTGACAAAAGATCAGCTTTCCTTTTCCGGGAAACAACTCCAGCAGCGCCGCACGGGAAAGATCGAAATCGGAATCGAGTATGACCCGGAAATTTCCGGAAAACGGCTTGTCGAGCACAAAAGTGGCAACACTTCCTTCCGTTCCCCAGCGCATGAACCGCATGTTCCGAACCGATGACGGAGAGTCCGGATACGGTTCCACCGCCTTCGATTCGCCGCGCCAGTATTCGAGGTCCCGTCCGGAAAGTCCTTTCAGCACGGGATGAAGCGAGTCTTTGACGAATACCGCGCGTGTCCGGCGTTCTTCCAGTTTTTCACCCAGTTCCGTTTCCGTTCCCTGGGAGAAAACGACCATCTTCAGTCCATTTTCAAGCCGCCTGGAAACATTCTCTTTCCGGGACAGTTCCATGAATTTCCGGGTAAGGGAATCGCGTCCGACATATAAGATCCCGCAGCGATCCAGATTTTTCCCGGAAAACTCTTTTGTGAACGGGACCCCCGCTTTTCGAAGCATGGCGGACGCTGCGCCGTTTTCATCATAAAGAACGACTTCGGCGAAATTCCGGCCGGAGTGTTTCGGGAAAACCGTGACATCGAAAGAATCCCTTCTGATTTTCCCGTTCGCGGACGCCCGGAATTCGATCCGGCATTCCGTTTTGTTTTTTACGGAAGGGGCGGTCCATTCAAAAGGGACCTTTCCGGATTCTCCGGCGGACAGGATTCCGCTCCATTTCCCGGAAGCGAGAACTTTTCCGGAAGCGGAACAGACGGCTTTCCATTCCGCCTCGATTTTGCACGGTTCGAGAGAATCATTGGAAAACAGCATGGTTTTGACTACTGCGTCGCCTTCATAATAGTTGTGTTCCCGTGATGTGAAATGGTCCGGACGTCCCCCGAGATATGCCAGGAAAGGATCGAACGTCTCGCGAAGCACGGCGGCGATCGGAGCCGGATAATCGAAATTGGCGGGACGGGCCAGATCAGGTTTTTTCCCGGGGGCGGTCACACGGCCTTCCGGCATGGGACGGAGAGTCGATGTCGCATCGGAAAAATAGGCGTTCAATCCGTAAAACGGCCAGATGCCGTCAACCCCGTATATCCGCCAGGCGCGCAAACAACGTTCGATCCATAGTTTTTCCACGGCCTCCGCGACGGGATTGAGGGAAGCATACCGGATACCATGGGAAGAGGAAAGCATCCTGTCCGCGCGCTGATGCCAGAGCGTGTCGGACATGTCATTCCGGCAGGAGGCATAGACGGTGTCTCCAAAATATCTTGCGCCCGTCTCGAAAAACAACTGGTGTTTTTCTTCCCAGGAGGTATCCCGCCGGGCCGACGCCTTGTACCAGTTGGCAAAATCAAAACAGAAGGGAACCGCCACCTCTTCCAGCAGCAGAGGTTTTTTCTTTCGGGACGCCCATTTTGAAGGCCAGTCGGCCCATTCATCAGGCGGATTTGAAAACGTCGGATAGGGATTGGCTGCGATGATGCCGCCCGTATTCGATCCCATGCTGTGGAGAACCGGCCGCGACGGGTCCAGAGAACGAATGAACGCCTCTTCCTTGAAAGAGGCATGGATGATATCATTCACGGCACGGTCCGCGTCCAGACGGTTCGGATGAATCCATTCGCTGTTGTAGCAGAGAAGCGGATTGATCGCCCAGATGACAAGCGACGGATGGTTCCGGAAATCTTCCACAATTCCGCGGACCGTTGCCTCCAGTTCTGCTTTTGCGCCGGCCAGCTTCCGGGAAAAGTAAATTCCGGCAGGATACCCTTTGTTCGGAACTCCCGGCAGATACGTTCCTTCCCGAACCAGGGGAGGGAAGACATGCCGCATGGCGATCATCATTCCCGTTTCGTCTGCAATCCGGTAAATCCGTTTGTCCACGGATTCGATGATGAAGCCGTTGAAATTCATTTTTTTGAGTTCCGCGCATGCCCGGCGGATCTCCTCGTCCGAAAGCCGGTCGTAATTATACTGGCTGCTGTCGAATTTCAGTCGGATTTTCTTTCCATTCAGGAGGAAATTTCCATTTTCCACCGTAAACTCCCGGAATCCGAACCGGATTGCATCTTCATCGAGAAGTTTCCCGTTCCGGTCCGTTACCCTGAATTTCAGCGCATAGAGCTTCGGATTTTCCGGGCTCCAGCAGACAGGATTTTTCCAGATTCCAGAAATAATCGCCATTCTACTTTTCCCGGCCGGCAGAACCAGTGTTTCCGGAGCGATGGCAAATACTCTGGCGGAGCCGTCGAAGACCTCCGCCGAGACCTTCACCGACATTTCGGAATCGAGGGTATTTTTCAATTCCGCAGACACATCAAGTCGATTTCCAGACACATGAGGTTGGATAAAAACTTTCTCGAACCGGATTCCCGCCGGAATCGCGTGAAGCCAGACATCGCCGGTGATTCCCGGCCCCGGCCGCCAGCCGTACCACCAGCGCGTCCCCATTCCGGGCGTCGTGAATTCCTTGAAACGGGCGTCGCCGGGTTTGACCGGCAGAGAGGAAATCTCAACGAATACGGAAAGATCGTTCATTCCGCCGAAAATCACCCGGTCCGTGATGTCGATTTTTCCCGTTTTCGTGAAAGGCGCGCTTTCTTTCCCGTTCAGGACCACCGTTGCCCTTTCACTGACACTGTCGAATTCCAGGAAAATTCTCTTCCCTTTCCATGCCTCCGGAATGAAAACGCTTCTGCGATACCAGCCTTGCGTATAATCCGACCGGGAAGCGCCTCCGATGGTTTCGACCGGATTCTTCGAGAAGTCAAAAAGGAGATAGTTTCCGCCGGCGTCCCAGCGGCCCGGAACCTTCCCGAACCAGCGGCCGTTCCACGCGGGCGGAGCCGATGGCCGCGAAGGAAGTTCTCCGCTCCGGGCAATGACGTTTTTCAGAAGGGACTCCGGCTGCGGAATGAACTGCCAGTAGTTGTTGAGACAGAGACTCCGGCGGATTGTGGTATTTTCCTGATCCGTGGTCTCATTTGCCCAGTCGATCCAGTCCGGTTTGACCGGAAGCGGCATTTTGTCCGGAGCAATTCCGGACAGACTCACTTTTTTTTTTGAGAATCCTCCGCCGCCGGAACCGGAAGAGTGTCGGAAGAAACCGCGTCTTTCTCCAGCAGGATGGAATACAGATAAAAACCGGCTGCCTTTTTTGCGGGATCGTTGAGATTCGGACCGATCCCGATGTGAATGCTCTTCAACTTCGAGAGGTCAATGCTTGAGGAAGTTCCGGAACATTTGCGGAATTCAGAAAGAGGAAGCACCAGCTTCCGGGGCATGTCGTTTGCGCAGGAGATGGCGGCGGAAGATTCCCAGCGCTGCCCGTTCCAGCACCAGCTGGCGTCGGCAGAATCGACCAGCAGAACGACGACGGATCCGTTGTCTCCGTCGCCGCGGAGAAGAAGGCTGAGACCGTTCAGTCCGTTCGCCGCTTTTGAATCCACTTTCGGAAAAACCTGGAAGGCGCCGCCTTTCTGTGTGTTGACTCCGCCGAGCTTCACATGAACCGCAGGACGTCCTTCATCCGTGACTTTTTCCGAAAAGGCGTTTCCATAGACGTTGAAATTGTTTCCGTCCGGAGTCATGACCGTGGCGGATGCGGCGCAAAGCGGTATCGCCAGAAGCGATATGAATGCCGTGATTCCTTTTTTCATGATAGAATATCCTATTGTTATTGGTTGGTCCAGAGAAAACTGTTGGCTCCGTTGTTATTGCCGAAAATCGGACGTTTCTGCCCGCTCGCGTTTCCGGCGGCAAACAGGAAATTGATGGTGTCTTTATGGCGGAAACCCCATTGTTTCGGATTGGCTCCGGGCAGAACGGTTGTGCTGTATGTATTCCAGTCGAAGGTGTGATGCGTGGCATCGGCTTCGACAAATACGCGGGACGGCTGTTTGATCAGTCTCAGCTTATAGATTTTCGGGTAATCTCCCGCGTTGGCGTTTCCTACGATGTAGTAGTTGGCGCCATAATTCTTCAATGCCGATTTATCGTCGTTTGCGGGACAGACAAACACATTGGAAATCGCCAGACTGGTGTTTTTGGGGTTGAAACACTGGGTCGCACCCGGTTTCAGGTAAGGAGTCACTTTGTCAAGAAAACATCTCCCCGTATTGTAAAAGTCGGAAGCCGGAATTTTGCTGATCGTGAAATCCGCCAGAGTCGGATTGCCGACAAGAGGGAAATAGTCGTTGTAGTCGCCCTGATATAAACCGCAGGCGGTCCCGATCTGTTTCAGATTGGAAATGCATCCGATGGTTTTGGCGGTGAGACGTGCTGAATTCAACGCCGGCAGCAGCATCCCGGCCAGAATGGCAATGATAGCAATTACAACGAGAAGTTCTATCAATGTAAACTTCTTTTTCATTTCATATTCTCCTCAATGTTCCGTTTTTTCAATGGTATCTTGAAATGTGTCTTTGATCCTGAAGAATTCTTCTCTCGGATGAAAGGTGACGTCGATCAGCCGCAGCGGCGGCTCTTCCGCATCGTTCTTTCCCGCGTTTTCGATCCGGTCGATCAACAGGTCCACCACATTTTTCATATAGAGATAGGCATGCCCGTATATGACTCCCGCCATTCCCTCGTCCGAAATCAGATCGATCGGGAAACTGTAGCCCGTCGTAAAAACGGGATGATAGTCCAGATTCCGTTCACGGATTGCGTTCAGGGCATCCCTCGCGATCCAGCAGGAAGGAATATATAAAAACGGATTCCTCTTCTGAAGAATTCTTTCGACGACTTCCTTATCCGATTCAAAAATCATGACATCGGGTCTGATTCCGTATTTTTCGCAGGCCTCTTTGAAATATTCCGAATTCAATTCATTCTCATAACTTATGATAGGCAGTTTACGGCATCCCATCTCACGGAACATGCGGGCCATGACATCGTATGCTTTTCTCGGGTCCTGGTAAACCGCAGGCATTCCGGGAACCTGCCGGTTCATCAGAACAATCGGAATTCCGTAACTCATGACCCGGTCCTGAAAGACTTTGTCATCCGGGAACCGGGGAGCGTAGATCACTCCGTCCACCTGACGGTCCAGCAGCATTTCAAGGCACTTTTTTTCTTTCTTCACATCCCAGCTGGTAAGAGAAATCAGAAGTTGGTATCCGCGGGCTTCGACATATTTCAGACAGGCTTCGGCCAGACGGGAAAAAAACGGATCGGAAATTCCTCCGACGACCAGCCCCAACAGGGCGGATTTCCCCTTCCGGAGCGAACACGCCATGTGCGAAGGATGGTAATTCATCTCCCGGACGGCGGCATCAATCAGCTTCTTCTTGGCCTCTCCGAGCCGGACGCGCGGATCTTTGTTCAGATACATGGAAATAACGGATTTCGAAACCCCCGTCCTTTCCGAAATATCTTTTAATGTCGCATTCATTTCCACACTCATTTTTCTTTTGAAGAATCGATTCTTCAGTAATTATAATACAACTCTTTGGATTTGTCAACCCCATCTACGATACTTTTTCTGAAAAAATAGTCAATATTTCAACTGATCCATTTTGGCAAGAGCAAAGTCAACAGTGTGAAAGAACTGCGTTCCGGTGAAAATTTCGCGGTCAAAGAGAACAAACTCACGCTCAAGGTTGATCCAGACGATTTCAAGATGGAGGAGATCAAATAACTCCAATTCGAAATCCGACAAAGGAAACAATCTCTTATCATATTTTGAACCGCAGAATAAAAATGGTTCGCCACATTTCAGGGAAGAATCATTTTCTGGCATTCATACCAACTCATGAGCAAGCAGATATTCACAATTGGCAATTTTTTCACGCAGATCGTTGAGCGTGTAAAAATAGTGATTGCTGGGTTCAAATCCAATCCGCGGCTCCAGTCTTGCCGCTTCGTGAAGTTTCAGAACCGTTGCCAGTTCCTCCCGGACGATTTCAGCGAGCAGCGCTTTTGCGGCATGATGGTCCCGCTCCATCACGAAACGCGCCTGTGACACGGTGCTTTGGATGTGACACCATCCGGCCGTAATCAGCAAGCGAATTTCTTCGTATTCCGGCCATTCTTTTTTCTGAATCAGCGGGGAGGCTTCCCTCAGCAGATCAAGGGCTTTCTTCCATCCGTCCGCTACTTTCATGAATTGAGAAATGAAGATTTCCGGCGGATAAAGGGAACACCATCGCGCAAGATCGTCGTAGGGGAATCCGATCATCGTCGCCGGATAATGGGTCTTCTCGATATGCAGCAGGTTTTTCGGGCCGGAATTTATGGGGGAGAGGTAACTCACGAGCACATCGAACGGATATTCCCGGTATGCCTCGCTGCATTGTCGCCAGACCTCCCGGATTTTTTCCGCCGCGGCCGGATTGAATTTCTCATTGGAAATTTCTTCCACACTACTGCTCAGCAGTTCCAGATTTCCGCCGGGATATCCCCCCAGCGTCCAGCTGAGCATCAGTCCCTCGACCTTCGCACCTGAAAGACGATTCAGATGCTCCTCGATCAGATATGGAACCGGCAGATACGGCAGGGCGGAAAGTTCCCAGGAATTGTTAACCTGAATCTTGGCAATGGCCTCATGTCCATGTTTCTTCAGATAGTCCCATATTCGAAGTGCTTCGGGGCCGGGGCCGACCTGGGAAATGGAGTAATCCTGAACACGTCCCTGGATTCCCCCGGCACAGGTTTTCAATCCGTGTTCGCTCACGGAGATGACCGCAACGGATTCCGGCAGCCGATCGATCACCCGTGTCTTGAATGCGAAGTCGCGTTCTTCAGCGGGTTCCATGGCTTCCTGCCAGACCCAGTCCATCGCCATGACGCGCGCCTCCGGCGCCGATGCATGAACGCCACGTTCGATGGATTGGATGATCCGGGCAATCAGAACCGCTCCGTCCATGTCCCTACAGTACGGACATTTTGCTTTATCCCAATGATAATTACAATGGGTTGCGTTCTCCGACATATTGATGAGAATGACTCCGCCGAGGCCGGACGTTTTGCAGAAGACTTCGGCGGTTGCTTCCTCCAGCCAGCGGAGAACGCTGCCGGAACGCGTAATACAGTTTGTGCGTCCCTGGATTCGTGGGACATCGATTCCGGCCCAATCCGGATTTTTCCCGTAAAAGGCGTATGGCATGGAACGCGGCTCATTCAAATACAGATACAGTTTGATTCCAAAACGGGCGGCGCGTTCGACAAGAACCACAAGATTTTCAAGCCTTTTCCGATAATTTCCCGAATATTCCTCCGAGCCGGAAACCGGATGGAGAAGATACAGAACCGCATGAAACCAGATTCCGTTGATTCCCAAGGATTGATATTGCGCCAGAAGTTCTTCCGGAAGGGGATCGTTCCGTTCCATATCCAGCAGAATATCGCCGCAGCTTGCCGCATAGGAATGGATGAAATTGAACTTGAATTTCGCTTTTTTCCTTGGAACACCATTCGTCTTGCTGTGGCAGGAAAATGAAAACGGCGCGTTCTGATACCGAAGATGGGACAAATCCGGAAAATGCTTCACGACGGACTGCTTTAGAAATGCGGTTGCTTCCTTCTGTTCCGGTGTCAGAGGGGCAAAACGGACTGTCCCGCAGATCGGTTTGTGGCCGCCCATTTTACCCCACATGAAATCTTCTTCCTTGAGTGTCAGTGCGAGCCGGTCGGGAGTCCAGTCCAGAAGCTGAAGAAGCTGTTCATATCCCAGCAGATGCCAGTTATTCCGGATCAGCGTGAGATACCCGTGCGTCTTCCATTCCGGACGAAACGCGGGCGGGCAGGGAAGTCCCATTTCGGATGCGGCATCAAGGATTTCCCGTTCCGAACACGCAAGAAGGCCGGCAAGATGCGCCGGTTCCACCATTTCCCAGTTTCGCCAGATCACGGCTTGAAAACGGGTCGGGAAATGAGG
>CAYWZD010000140.1:0-9062 GCA_964462755.1 uncultured Victivallales bacterium
AACATCGGCGGAACGGCCACCCTGATCGGCGATCCGCCGAACCTGATCATCGGGTCCGCCGTCGGCCTCAACTTCATGGCGTTCATCTACAACCTTGCCCCGATCGTGCTGATTCTTCTGGGAATCTTCTGCGTATGTCTTTATTTCTATTACCGCAAACGGATGTTCGTGACGGTGGAACAGCGTGCGCACATCATGGAAATGAACGAAAATTCCGCCATTACGGATGTCTCCACCCTGAAGAGGGGCGGAACGGTGATGGCCCTGACACTGGTCGGCTTCATGCTGCACGGACTCGCCGGACTTCAGCCCTGCGTGGTCGCCATGGGCGGCGCGTCGCTCTGTCTGCTGGTATGCAAGGTCAGAGTGGAGGAAATGCTTGAGAAGATCGAATGGGGGACGCTGTTCTTTTTCATCGGTCTGTTCATTGTGGTCGAGGGCGCCGCTTATTCCGGACTGATGGGGGAAGTCGGGGTTCTTTTCGATTTCACCCACGGCTGGAGTCCCCTCGCCATCATTCTGGCGGTGATGTGGTTCTGCGCCCTGATCGTCATGGTGGTGAACAACGTTTCGTTCACCGCGGTGGTGGTTTCCGTGGTAATGGTTTACCTCCAGTCCACAGCCGGCATCGCGGCGTTCGGAGGCAACCTTCCGCTTCAGAAGCTTCTCTGGTGGGGAATCGCGCTGGCGGTCTGCCTGGCGGGAAACTTCACTTCTCTCGGAGCGGCGGCCAATCTGGTATCGGTCGGCATCGCGGAACAGAACGGATACAAACTGTCTTTCATGGACTTTTTCAAATTTGGCGCCCCGGTCTCGATCGGTTCGATGATTCTCGCCTCCGCCTACATCGCGGGCCGTTACTGGATTATGGGAGCGTAACACTTTCTGCCGGAAGGAGAAATGGATTTGTCGAAATCTCCTGTGGAAATCACCCCGGAGTTGAGGCGTTCCTCGGAACGCAATGCAATTCTTTCCGCCGCGACGGCGGCAATGGGGGACATCATGCTGGTCGACAGCGCGGTCATCATCATTTTCGCGCAGAAGATCGGCGCGGGCGACATGTTCTCCATGCTTACGACTTCGCTGCTTCCCCTCTTCAACGGACTGTGCGTGATTCCCATGGCGTGGGTGGCCGGACGGACCGGCTACCAGACTCTGATCGTCCGGGTCATCTCGGTCGCCTTCCTTGCTTATCTGACGATCGCCGCCGCTCCGTTTTTTGGTAAAGGCGCGGTCGCCGTGATGCTCGGGATGCTGGTCCTGTTTTCCATCATGTCCACGGGGTATGTCGCCGCCTGGTTCCCCATGCTGGACACGTTCCTGCTTCAGGAAAAACGGGGCGCTTTTCTCGGCACAATGCGGTTTTCCTGGCAGCTCTCCTCCACTCTGTTCCTCCTGGCGGCGGGGTACTTCATCGGGAAGGACCCGTCGATTCAAAAACTCCAGCTCGTTCTGCTGATCGGAGCGCTCTGCCTTCTCGGAAGAATCTTCTTCATCTCGCGCATTCCGGTTTTCAAAGTGGAAAAGAAGGAGCAGTTCGGTTTTGCCGACGGGCTCCGGGCCGCGCTGGCGAACAAGCCGCTGGCGGGCTACTCCGTCTATCTCTTCGTTCTGAACCTCGCCGCTTATGGAACCCTTCCGCTGTCCACGCTCTATCTCAAAAACCATCTTCATGCGCCGGACAACCTGAACGTCATGATTTCCGCAATGACTCTGGCGGGAATGCTGATCGGCTCGCTGTGCGGAGGAAAACTGATTACGAAATTCGGACTCAAAAGAACTTTCCTCGGAATTCACATCTCATACGCGGTCATCAATTTTTCCCTGTTCTTCATCGGAAAAGGCAATCCGTTCACCTATACGCTGATCACCTGCCTTCTGATCGCCTACAGCTTCACCTTTGCGGCGGCGTCCATCGCCTCCACTTCGGAAATGATGGCGCTCGCGACGCCCGGAAACAAAGCCATGGCGATGGCTTTCTGCGGCACCTTCTACTACACCGGCTCCGGACTGTCGCGCATGATTTCATCCATGGTCCTCGGATCGGGCATGCTCTCCGCCCATTGGAGCATCGGTTCCATGGAACTCTGTCAGTATCAGAGCCTTTTCCTGATTTATTCCGTGGCGATTGTATTCGCCGCCATGTTCCTGGTGATTGTCCCGGCGATCTTCCCGAAAGGAGAATACATTTATGCCGTCCATTGATTTCTCTCCGCGGAGCCTCTCATGAAAAACCGGATCGACACCTCCTTTTTCCTCTGCATGATCAGCATCGCCCTTTTCCTTGGAATCCTTCCTCCTGTTTTCTCGGTCCGCTGCATCCGCGAACTTCCCCAATGGCTGACCCTGATCCTCATGACCTTCCCCATTCAGGCGGCCTATATTCTCTCGTGCCTTCTTCCGGCGCGGAAATACTGTCCGGACACCCCGCTCCGGACCGTTCTCGACCTGACGATTCCGGCGAAAAAGGAACTTCCGAAGATCGTTTTCGGGACCTTCGGAGTGTATCTGGCGCTCGGCGGAATCACCGGCGGATTCGTTCTGCTTCTGAAAAAGTTCGGCGTGGACCCGCGCCTGCAGGAGGCTGTGGAAATCATCATGCGCGGCTCTCCGGCATCCATCGCCGTCATGATTTTCGCGGCGGGAATTCTGGCGCCGATCGGGGAGGAGCTGGTCTTCCGGCATGTCATCACCAAAAAACTGGAACCGCTGGCGGGAACGGCGACAGCCGCCGTCGCGACTTCCCTGCTGTTTGCGATCGTCCACATGAATCTTCAGGCGTTTCCGGCGCTGTTTCTGCTGGGATTGTGGCTGACGTTCCTTTACCGGAAAACCGGTTCGCTGCTCAGCGCCATTCTGGGGCACATGATATTCAATCTGACGACCATTCTGATTCTCCTGATCGCCGTGCGCGCAAAGGACTGGTTCAGCGCAATTTGAGGGAAGCCAGGCCGATCAGGGCGCAGATTCCGGCAATGATCCAGAAACGCACCACGATCTGTGTCTCGGGCCAGTTTTTCTTCTCGAAATGGTGGTGGATCGGAGTGCAGAGAAAAATCCGTTTCCCGGTCAGTTTCACGCTGGCCACCTGAAGGACGACCGATCCGGCCTCCATCACGAAAACCCAGCCGACCAGAATCAGGAGGAGTTCCTGTTTCACCAGCACGGCGATCAGTCCGATGCAACCGCCGAGGGCCAGACTTCCGGTATCGCCCATGAACATGGCCGCCGGATTGCAGTTGTACCAGAGGAAACCGATGCACGCGCCCGCGATGCAGGAGGCGAACACGCCCACCTCGCCCGCGCCGCTGATGTAGTTGAGGCTCAGATAGTCGGCGAAAACCTTGTGTCCGGACATGTAGGCGAAAGCCGCATAGGTCAGCGTGCAGAAAATCGTGCAGCCCACCGCCAGACCGTCCTTGCCGTCCGTCAGGTTCACCGCGTTCGAGGACGCGACCACCACCAGAATCCCGAAGAAAATCGCCAGCCAGACCGGCATGATCCAGACCGGCGCCTTCACGAACGGGACGCAGAATTCGCGCAGATACACGCGCGTCTCCGGCAGAAGGCTGAAAGCGCCGAGGGCGCCCAGCGCGATCAGAATCTGGAAAGCGAACTTGGTCCTTGCGGAAATGCCGTCCTTGCTTTTGAGCCGGACCTTGCTGTAGTCGTCCGCGAAACCGAGGGTCATGAACCCCAGCATCGCCCCGAGGAAGACCAGGACCAGCGCATTGGTCAGATTGCCCCAGAGGATCATGGAAACCAGAATCGAGGCGATGATCAGGAGTCCGCCCATGCTGGGCGTCTTGTCCTTGATCGGGGCCACGTTCTGGACATAGTCCTTGTAGCGGTTCGGCGAAACAAAATCCTTCAGGAGGCGGACCGTCAGCGGACCGAAGATCAGGACCAGCAGCAGGGCGGTGATTGCGGCCGCACCCGCCCGGAAAGTCACATAATCGACCAGTCGGAGCGGCGTCGTCTTGAAATTCGGAACGAAATTCACGACCAGATAGTGCAGCATCGCTTCGGCCCTCTCATCCGCACTTGCTGTGTCCGCAGGCGAGACACTTCATGCAATTCTCCTGCATGACGAGTTTCCGTTCGTTGCAGACGGGGCAGATCATCATGCCGTTGAACTGGGAGACGTCCTGCGGGACGGCCTGTTCATCGGTCGGCTTGGCGGAAACGGCTTTGCGTTTCGGGGGCGCCGACATGATGCCGATCTTGGACAGATGCTTCTCGATGACGCGCCCGATGTCGGCCGCCAGACTGGGGATGTAAGTCCCTTCGCTGAAATAACCGCCGTTGGGATCGTAAATGCTCTTGAGCTCCTCCACCAGGAATTTCGGCGCCGGATCGTGCCGGAAAACCGACGAAATCAGACGCGTCATGGCCACGATCCAGCTGAAATACTGGAGGTTCTTGGTGTTGATGAAGATTTCATACGGACGGCGCTGTCCGTCTTCTTCCACAAGGTCGTTGATCGTCACGTAAAGGGCGTCGGCCGCGAGCGGCGTGCGGATCTTGTAGGTGGTGCCTTCGAGTTCCTGCGGACGCTTCGGCGGCTGCGGACGCACGATGATCGGATGTTCGAGCTCTTTCTTCTTCTCTTCCGGCTTCTTTTCGTCCTTGTTTGCCACAAGGACGCCGGAAATGTGCTCGGACGGACGGAACGTGGTGCAGCCCTTCAGTCCCTTTTCATACGCGGCCAGATAGATGTTCTTGAAATCCTCGTAGGGATATTCGGTCGGAATGTTGATCGTCTTGGAGATGGAGCTGTCGACATATTCCTGGAGCGCGGCCTGGATTTCGAGGTGGCGGATCGGGGGAATGTCGGAGGAGCTGACGAAATATTCCGGCAGTTTCTTCGGATCGAAAAGGGTTCCCTTGAAGTCGCGGTAGCACTTGTAGGCGTAGTCGACGACTTCCGCGTCGATGGTGGTGTCTTCCGTTCCGTTCCGGATCTTGCGCGTATACTGGAACGCGAAAACCGGCTCCAGTCCGCTGGACACGTTGCCCGCGAAGAGGCTGATGGTTCCGGTCGGCGCGACGGACGTCAGGTGCGAATTGCGGATTCCGTATTTGCGGATGTCGTTCCGGAGGTCTTCCGGCAGTTTCGAGACGAACGCGCCCGCAAGATATTTTTCCGCGTCGAAAAGTTTGAAGGCCCCCTTCTCCTTCGCGAGCTCCACGCTGGCGCGGTAGGCGGCGGTGGTGATGGTCTTCATGATCTCGGAGGAAAGCCGGACGGACTCGTCGGAGCCGTATTTGACGCCCAGGAAGAGGAAGAGGTCCGCCAAGCCGGTGATGCCGATGCCCATGCGGCGTTTGGAAATGGCTTCCTCCTTCTGCTGCGGCAGGGGATAATTGCTCAGGTCGATCACGTTGTCGAGCATCCGGACGGCCACGGAAACGGTGTGCGCAATCGCTTCCTTGTCGAACGTCGCCTCGGGGGTGAACGGATTCCGGGCGAAGCGCGAGAGGTTGACCGACCCCAGAAGGCACGCGCCGTAGGGGGGAAGCGGCTGTTCTCCGCAAGGATTCGTGGCGCGGATTTCCTCGCAGTAATAGAGGTTGTTCATCTGGTTGATGCGGTCGATCAGGATGAATCCGGGCTCGGCGAAATCGTAGGTGGAGTGCATGATCAGTTCCCACAACTCGCGGGCCTTGACCGTCTTATAGATTTTTCCGTCGAAGACCAGATCCCACGGGGCGTCGGCCTTGACGGCCTCGAGGAATTTCGTGGTGACCGCCACCGAAAGGTTGAACATCTGGAGCGCGGCGTTGTTGCGCTTGGCGGTAATGAACGATTCGATGTCCGGGTGGTCGCAGCGCATCACGCCCATCTGGGCTCCGCGGCGCTGTCCCGCGCTCATGATCGTGCGGCAGGTGGAGTCGAGGACCTGCATGAAGCTCAGGGGGCCGGAGGCGCTGGCTTCGCAGCCCTTGATGTTGGAACCGGCGGGGCGGATCGTGGAGAAGTCGAAGCCGACTCCCCCTCCCTGTTTCTGGGTCAGCGCGGATTCCTTGACCGTTTCGAAGATTCCCTCGATCGAGTCGCTGATCTTGTTCATCACGAAACAGTTGAACATGGTCACTTCGGTGCGCTTGGTTCCGGCGTTTGCAAGGATTCGTCCGCCGGGGAGGAACTGGAAGCCGGACATGATGGAATAGAATTCCTTCTCCCACTTCGCGCTGTCTTTCTCGTTGATTGAAATGGCTTTGGCGACCCGTCGGAAGGTATCTTCCGGCGTTTCATCCTTCTTCGTTTCGGCGCATCCCTGATAACGATATTTTTTCGACCATATTTCGTGGGAAATGTCGTATTTCCCGGACTCCGTGGCTCCCATTTTCTCCGTTCCTTATTATTTTTAAAATATTGTCAGTCTTTCTTGCATGTCGGATACGTCAAGATAACACCATAAGCCGGGAAATCAACAGCGGAAAAAAAGAAAATAAAGAATAAAAAAAATCAACTTTTTTCCGTTTCCCGGCTTGACAATTCGAAACCTGTTTTCCAGACTTTCCGGAAATCCGGAAGGACGGCCGGAAGGGAACCTTCTTATTTTGACGGGAAAGCACTTGCAGTTCACCGTTTTCCATGCTATTTTTCACAAAACAGAAGGAAGGGGACGCCATGTATCTCGTTATTTTCGGTTCATTTTTCGCTTTCACCGGACTCGTCGCACTGGGAACCTGGCTGATCACCCGCAAAAAAGAACATGGCACGCTGGACGGTTATTTTCTGGCGGGGCGCTCCCTGACTTTTCCCTTCATCGCCGGTTCGCTGCTCCTGACCAACCTCTCCACGGAACAGATGGTCGGGCTCAACGGCTCGGCCTATGCGGAAGGGTTCGCGGTCATGGCGTGGGAAGTGATCGCGGTCGTCGCGCTGGTCCTCATGGCGCTGTTCTTCCTGCCCCGCTTCCTGCGGAGCGGCGTCACGACCGTGCCGCAGTATCTTTCCATGCGTTTCGACCGCACCACCGGCGCCATCACGAACATGATTTTCCTTCTCGCCTACACCTTCGGTCTGCTGCCCATCATCCTCTACACGGGCGCCACCGGACTCAACGGCATTTTCAACATGCCTGAACTCACCGGAATCGACAATCCGACCGTCATTCTGTGGATGATGGTCTGGTTCGTCGGAATCGTGGGTTCGATCTACGCCCTTTTCGGCGGATTGCGGTCCGTGGCCGTTTCCGATACGCTCAACGGAATCGGCCTGCTCCTCGGCGGGTTCATGATCGTCTATTTCGCACTGGACAAAGTCGGGGCGGGCAACGGCATTTTCGCCGGACTGGCAACCGTCCATCGCGCACTCCCGGAAAAATTCAACTCCATCGGCCCCTCGTCCTCCAGCGTGCCGTTCGGAACCCTCTTCACCGGCGTTTTCATCATCAACGTGTTCTACTGGTGCACCAACCAGCAGATCATCCAGCGCACCTTCGCCGCCAGTTCGCTGGCGGAAGGACAGAAGGGCGTCCTCCTCACCGGACTCCTCAAGCTCCTCGGCCCCCTCTATCTGGTCCTGCCCGGCGTCATCGCATATTATCTGTTCAGCAAGGACGGCATCAAGGGGGACCACGCCTACGGAATTCTGGTGCGCACGGTCCTCCCCGCCCCCCTGACGGGATTTTTCGCGGCGGTGATGGTCGGCGCCATTCTGAGCTCATTCAACTCCGTCCTGAACTCGGCATGCACCCTGTTCAGTCTGGGACTCTACAAGGAGTTTTTCCGCAAGGACGCCACGGAGGAACAGGTGATCCGTTCCGGCAAAACCTTCGGCTGGATCGTGGCGTTCGCCTCGATGCTGGTCGCGCCGCTGCTGGCGGGAACCACCAGCATCTTCACGTATCTTCAATATATGAACTCGCTGTATTTCATTCCGATCTTCGCGGTGGTGGTCGTCGGAATGCTGACGAAACGGGTTCCCCCGTTCGCGGCGAACATCGTGCTGATCGGCGGATGCGTGCTCATGTTCATCGGGCTGGTCCTGCCTTTCAACCAGTTCCACTACGCGGGCGGAGTATTCGCCCTGCTGGTCGTTTTCATGCTGACAACCGGGCGTTTCAGTCCGCTGGCGGAACCCAGAACCATCGAAGAGGCCCACGCCATCGACATGACGCCATGGAAATATCTGTGGTGGGCGGGCGGCGGACTTCTGGCGGCTGTCGCCTCCATTTACATTTCCCTGGCAAAGTTCTGATGTCCGAAAAGGACCGGAACGCGGGGAAAGGGAACCCTTTCAAGAAAGGCTTCCCCTTTCCCCGCCCCCCAATCTCTTCCAAAGATTTTTAACTCATCTTTCATTGCGACGCAATAAAAGATAACTTAGAAGTTTTTGTAAAATGATGAGGGGGCCGGGGGGAAGAAAAAAGCTTTTTTCAAAAAGGTTTTTCTTCCTCACGGTCACTTCTTTTTCAGGAACAGCTCCCGGCGGAGTTCTCCCACGCGGGCAATCAGTTCCTTATCCTTTTCGGTCGGCGGGAAATGACCTGTCTCACGGACGAACATCGTGCGACAGGATTCCGGAATGGAATTGGCCACGGAAAACTGTCCGACGGGCGCCACGCACGGATCGAACAGCGCGGGCGTGACGACCGTTGGAACCTTCAGGTATTTCGCGGACGCGGAGGCGTCGAAATACGCAAGGACGCCCAATGCTTCCGGGTGTTCCTGAATATACAGACGGCAGGCATCGCCGCTGCCCGTGGACGGATAATCGAAGCGGATTTTCGCGCCGAAGGTAGGCACATCCAGATACGCCGCCGTGAAACGGGAATCCCACGGAACCATCAGCGCGCCCATGCCTCCGCCCATGCTGCCGCCCATGTAGTTGAGGTTGCCGGCGGCGTCCGGGAACATGTCGATCATCACGGTTGCAGCCAGCCAGAGATCGGAGATCACGCCGCGAAGGATGTAGGTCTCCCGGGAAGCGATCCCGTGAATGACATGCCGCGGCGGAAGCCAGGGGATCGCCTTGCACTGGGAACGTCCCAATCCGCGGACGCACGGAAAGCAGATCGTGAAATCCCGGTCGGGTTCGGGCGGCTGGG
>CAYWZD010000141.1:0-9031 GCA_964462755.1 uncultured Victivallales bacterium
GTCCTTGCCGCAGTAGTTTCCCAGTTCGATCAGGCCGCGGAGACTGACCCCTTTGCCGGTGTGGCGGAGCTTAACCTCATACGCCGCCCGGAAAAGTTCTTCCGTATCTTCCTGCGAAAGCAATTCCCGGATTTCTTCGCGGGAAAGCCGGTATGGTTCAAACAGTGATTTTTGAATCAGCGGGTTCATTTCCGGTTTTCCTTACTCTGTTTTTTCAATCATTCCGCCCCGAAAGCAGTGTCCGCAGGGATCATCCGGCCGCGATTTTCATGGGCGTATCTCCAGCATTTTTTCGATCGGTGCACGCGCCTTTTCGATGACCTCGGAATCAAGCCTGATCCGAGGTTCCATATCCTGAAGGGAAAACAAAGTGTTTTCCAGCGTGATTTTCTTCATATTCGGACAGAGCGGTTTCGGTTCGAGCGGATAAAACAACTTCCCCGGATTTTCCTTGCGCATGCGGTGAAGGATGCCGCATTCGGTTCCGATGATGAATTCACGGTGTTCCGATTCCCGCACGAACTTCAGCATGCCGCCCGTGCTCAGCGATTCATCGGCAAGACGCACCACCTCGGGGTGGCATTCCGGATGAACCAGAACCATCGCACCCGGATGATCCCGGCGCGCTTTCTCGATGGTTTCCGGCCAGATGCGGTGGTGCGTCGGACAATATCCCGGCCAGAGATCCATCGGACGGTTCAGCTTCGCGATGAGATTGGCGCCGAGGTTGGCATCCGGCAAAAACATGATCTTACGTTCCGGGGGAATGGAACGGATCACCCGCTCCGCGTTACCGGAAGTGCAACAGATGTCGACCGCCGTCTTGGTTTCGGCGGTAGTGTTCACATACGCAACGATCAGCGTATCGGGATGTTCCGTTCGGTATTTCGCCACGGATGCGGCATTCGCCATATCCGCCATCGGACAACCCGCATCGGGATTGGGATGCAGCACGACGGAATCCGGCGAAAGGATCTTGGCGGTTTCAGCCATGAACCGGACCCCGCAGAAAATGATTACCGGCGCGCGGCATTCTTTCGCCTTGAGACTCAGTTCCAGAGAGTCCCCGACGAAATCCGCGATGTCCTGAATTTCTCCATTGATATAGTTGTGCGCGAGGATCACAGCATTGCGTTTCTCTTTCAGCTGAAGGATTTTCCGTGTAATGCTCATTCAAAAAACTTCCAATCAGATCAGATCGAGGGCGTCGGAGAGAGCCCCAGTGATGTCGTCGATATGCTCCAGCCCGACGGAGAGCCGGATCAGTTCTGGCTGAATGCCGCCTTTGATCTGGTCCTCCTCGCTCAACTGCGAATGGGTGGTGCTGGCCGGATGGATGATCAGGCTCTTGGCGTCGCCGACATTGGCGAGGATGCTGAAGAGCTTGACGTTGTCCACCAGACGCTGGGCCTCCTTCGCGCCTCCTTTGACGCCGAAAACGACCATGCCGCCCGCTCCGTCCGGAAGATATTTCTTTGCAAGCGGATTGCCGGAGGGAAGCCCCGGATATTTCACCCAGGCAACCTTCGGATGTTTCTTCAGATACTCTGCGACTTTGAGCGCGTTTTCGCTGTGTTTGGCAACCCGGAGCGGAAGGGATTCGACCCCTTGAAGGAAGATCCATGCGGCGTCGGGCGCCAATGTCGGCCCCTGATTGCGAAGTCCCACGATGCGGAGACGGAGAATGAAGGCAAGCGGGTTCAAATCCCCCAGATCGTGCGCGAAACGGAGTCCGTGGTATCCGCGGTCCGGCTCGTTGTAAAGGGCGAATTTTGGATCGGTCCAGTCGAAGTTTCCGGCGTCGATGACCGCGCCGCCGATGCCGGTGCCGTGTCCGCCGATCCACTTGGAAAGGGAGTGGATCACGATATTGGCCCCGTGTTCGATCGGACGCAGAAGAGTCGGCGGCGTGAAGGTGGAATCGACCACGAGAGGCAGATGGTGTTTCTTCGCAATGGCCGCGTATCCTTCGATGTCGGCGATGTCGAGACCGGGATTGCCTACCGTCTCGATATAGATCAGGCGCGTTTTCCCGTTGATGGCCGCTTCCGTCGCCGCGAAATCGTTGACGGGGACAAAATTGACCTTGATCCCCTGCTGGGGAAGAATGGCGTCGAACTGGGTGAAAGTGCCGCCGTAAAGGTTGTTGGCGGAAACGATTTCGTCGCCGAGTTTCGCAATGTTGGTGACCGTGAAGTAAATGGCCGCGGTTCCGCTGGAGAAGGTGAGCCCCGCCGCGCCGCCTTCGAGCGCCGCCAGACGTTTTTCTAGGACGTCGTTGGTGGGGTTCATCAGACGGGCATAGATGTTGCCGGACTCGCGCAGGGCAAAGAGGTCCGCGCCATGCTGTGAATTACGGAAACTGTAGGCGGTGGTACGATAGACCGGCACCGCGCGGGATTGAGTGGCCGGATCGGGGGTCTGGCCCGCATGAAGGGCCAATGTCTCGAGATGATATTTCCTGTCGCTCATGGAAAAACTCCTTTTTTTAAGGTGATTGCTACTTATTTTTCATCGAAAAGCCATGTGGAGAGATAACGTTCGCCGGTGTCGGGCAGAATTGCCACGATCCGCTTGCCGGAGAATTCAGGTTTTTTGCTCAGTTCGAGTGCGACGAACAAAGCGGCCCCGGAGGAAATGCCGACGAGAAGACCTTCTTTTCTGGCGGCTTCCCGCGCGGTGTGTCC
Organism: uncultured Victivallales bacterium; assembly: GCA_964462755.1. GTDB lineage: Bacteria > Verrucomicrobiota > Lentisphaeria > Victivallales > UBA1829 > SIG94. The sequence goes on from CAYWZD010000141.1 coordinate 2,688, forward strand.
GGCGTTTTCGGCGGAAACGGGAACCACCTTGTCGATGATCGCCGTATCGAGGACCTTCGGGACGAATCCCGCGCCGATTCCCTGAATCTTGTGAGGTCCGGGCTTTCCGCCGGAGAGAACCGGGCTGGCGTCGGGTTCGACCGCAAAGATTTTGAGCGCCGGATTGCGTTCCTTCAGGACTTCGCCCACTCCGGTCAGCGTACCGCCCGTTCCGACTCCTGCAACGAGAGCATCGATTCGTCCGTCGGTGTCGCGCCAGATTTCTTCTGCGGTGACGGCCCGGTGGCAGGCGGGATTCACCGGGTTTTCAAACTGTTGCGGAATGAATGAGCCGGGATTGGCCGCGTGCAGCTCAAGCGCCTTTGCAATGGCTCCTTCCATCCCTCCCGCACCATCGGTAAGGACCAGCTCGGCGCCATAGGCCAGCAGGAGTTTGCGGCGTTCGATGCTCATGGTCTCCGGCATGGTAAGGATCAGACGGTATCCCTTGACCGCCGCCACCAGCGCCAGCCCGATTCCGGTGTTGCCGCTGGTCGGTTCGATGATCAGCGCACCGGGCTTGAGAGCGCCGGACTTCTCCGCCGCCTCGATCATCGCCAGTGCAATCCTGTCCTTGACGGAACTCCCGGGATTGAAGGACTCGACCTTGCCGAGAACTTCCGCCCCGCCTCGATTGAGACGGTTGATCCGCACAAGAGGTGTATTCCCTATTTTTTCCAGAATCGTGTTTGCAATACCGCTCATGATTGATTCCTCAGCCTTTTGAGTATTTATTCATAATCTCTACTATTTTAGTAGTGTTAATGACATATTATATATTATTGATAGAGAAATTCAAGGGGAAAAACGAAAAAACTACAAAAAAAGTATTCTTTATTCATTTTTCGCCGAAGATTGTTCTTTTCACATGAATGCCATCCTATTCCAGCCGGTGTTCATAGAGGAGATTCTTATGAAAAGACAGCAACTTCGATTTGAAAAACCCTCTTGCCGCGCTATGTTGACTACCGATATGGTATTGAAATGTAAGGAAAATGATCATGAAAATTTCCACCAAAGGACGTTATGGAGTGCGGATTCTTCTGGATCTGGCCCGACATGAGAATGGAACTCCGCGCCTGATCCGCGACATCGCAGAGTCCCAGCAGATTTCCGAAAAATACATCAGCCGCCTGATTATTGATCTGCGCCGCGCCGGAATCGTCCGCTCGATCCGCGGTGCCAAAGGCGGATTCCGTCTTGCGAAAAATCCCCGGGAAGTAACCCTGCTGGACATTATAGAGGTCATGGAAGGCCCGCTTTCCATCGTGAACTGTGTGCGTTCCCCGGGAAAATGTCCGCGCAACAGCAGTTGCGCCACCCGCGAAATCTGGGACAGCCTGAATTCCGACATCCGCGAAAGCATGCGCAAGGTAACCCTGCAGCACATCATCGAAAGCGATCAGAAGCAGAACCTTGCCGAAGGGGCTCTGGACTACTGCATCTGAATCTCCCCGGTTGATTTTTGATAAATTTTCCCCGCTGAAAAGCAGAGTCAGGAGAGGATAATGAGCGATCTGAAACATATTGTCGAATCACAAAAGTGCCTTTTCGAAGCCCTGAAAAAAGCGGCCGACGGAGAAATCAAAGTGCCGGAAGTCAAACCCGCCTGCGGGGTCTTCGGAATCCTGATCCAGCGCAACGAGCTGCTGGCAACCCGGGTCCGCATCACCGGGGGCGAACTCGCCGTCGGCAAAATGCTCTTTCTTGCAAAACTCGCGGGAAAGGTCAAGCTCGGCTTCATCCATTTCACCAGCCGTCAGGACATCCAGTTCCACGATGTCGCCCCGGCCGCCGCGGCGGAAGTCGTGCGTTCCTGCACCGCGAACGGACTTCCCTTCCGGGGAGGCGGAGGCGATTCCCTGCGCAACATCTCCTCCTCCGTTTCTGCCGGAGTCGCACCGGACGGCTCCGCCGATCTGATTCCTTACGCCCGTTATCTCACCGACGTTATTTTCGACTGGGATGAAGCTTTTCAGCTTCCGCGCAAACTCAAAATCGCGTTCGCCTCGGAGAACGATTCCGCGCTGGCTCTGCGGCAGGACCTCGGGTTCGTGGAAACCCGGAACGCCAAGGGAAAGTTCGGGTTCAAAGTCTACGGCGGCGGCGGATTCGGGCGCAATCCCGCACTCGGAATCCCTCTGATCTCTTTCATTCCGCCATCCGGACTGGCCCGCGCCGCCCGCGCCATGGTGGAGCTTTTCAGCAATCACGGCGACCGCGCCAATCGCGGAACCGCGCGCATCCGTTACATTGTCGCCCGGCTAGGGAAAGCCGAATTCAAAAAACTCTATCTCGACTACTACCGGAAGCTCGAAAACTGTGAATTTCCCTTCATCCCGGAATTCCCCTTTGACTGGAATGCTCGGACGGCGGTTTCCTTCGCCCTGCCGGAATGCTGCGGCGCGGAAGATGCCGCTTACCGGCGCTGGATTCGCTTCGCCACCCGGAAAACCCGTTTCAAGGGGGAATCGTCCGTCCTGCTGTTTGTGCCGAAAGGCATTCTGAGCGTGGCCGGCTTCCGGCGTCTGGCGGCTCTGCTGGAGCGTTTCGGCATTCCGGCCGTCCGGCTCACGATCGGACAGAACCTTCTGATTCCCGCTTTTCCACGGGAAGCCCTCCCGGCGTTCTACGAGGCGCTGAAAGCTCTTCCCGAGGATCTGATTTTTTCCTCGTTCCGCGGACAGCTGGACGCCTGCATCGGGGCGACCGTGTGCAAGGCCGGAATTCTGGACACGCCGCGTTATGCCATTGAAGTGTCCGACGCGCTGGACGAATATTTCCGGAAGCATCCCGCGCGTTTCACCGCCGAACGGGCGAATGCGATCGTGGAAGGGCTTCACTTTTCCGGATGTCCGAATTCATGCACATCCCATCAGGCGGTCCGGTTCGGATTTCAGGGATTCCGAAAGAAAATCGGGGAGGCTCTGGTCGACGGCTTCACCGTCTGGCGCAATCCGTCCGGAAAACCGATCGGCACGGAAGCCTCCGAATTCATTCCCGCCTCGGAACTGCCCGGCAAAGTGCTTTCACTTCTCAAGGAGTCGAAGATTCTCTAAGCTTCAATTTCGGAGCAGGGAACCGGTCGGAATGCAATGCGGGGTTCCGTCTGGAAGGGTTACGACATCGGCGCGAATCCGGAAGATTTCTTCCAGAATTTCGGGTTTCATAACTTCCGCCGGAGGGCCGGCATGCCGGATTTTTCCATCCTTGAGCAGGAGCATCCGGTCGGCGCACGACACGGCCAGATTCAGGTCGTGGAGCACCATCAGGACCGTGATTCCATGTTCGCGGTTCAGGCGGCGGATCAGGTCGACAACCTCGAACTGACAGCAGACATCCAGAAACGTCGTGGGTTCATCCAGCAGAAGGACTTCCGGTTCCTGGGCCAGCGTCAGGGCAATCCAGGCGCGCTGGCGTTCCCCGCCGGAGAGAGTCCGCACCGGACGTTTCCGCATGGAGTCCAGCGATGTCATGGCGATGGAACGGTCGATAACCTCGCGATCATGTGAGGACAGCGCAAAGCCGTTTTTCCGTCGGGGATACCGTCCGTATTCGACCAATTCCTCCACGGTGGTTTCGCCCGGAACGTGATGCAGTTGCGGCAGGATGGCAAGGTGTCCGGCCAGTTCCTTCGTATCGAATTCCCGGACCGGCTTTCCGTCCAGCAGGACCTCCCCGGACTCGGGTTTCAAAAGGCGTCCGATGACTTTCAGCAGAGTCGACTTGCCGCATCCATTGGGACCGAGCAGAGCCGTGACCGAACCGCTTTCCACGCGGAAACTTACGCCGTCGATCACCCGTTTTTCTCCGTATCCGGCACAGAGGGACTGTATCTCAAGATTCATAAGAATGTCTCCTCAGCAGCCACAGGAAGAAGGGCGGGCCGAGCACGGCCAGAATGATTCCGACGGGCAGTTCGGCAGGCTCCATGACGATCCGCCCAACCGTGTCGCAGGTCACGACCAGAAACCCGCCGGCAAGAGCCGAGGCCGGGATGACGAAACGGTTGTCGGACCCGATCAGGATGCGGATGATGTGCGGGGCGATCAATCCCACGAAACCGAGCAGTCCTGCCACGCTGACCGCCGAGGCGGCCAGCAGAGCGGCGGCCGCCAGCAGAAGGAAACGCGTCCTTTCAACCCGCACCCCGAGTCCGACCGCCACCTCATCCCCCAGCGCCAGAAGATTGAGACGTCCGCCGAGCAGAAACGCGGCGGTCAGACCGATCACCATGTAAATCCATATCCGCCCGATCTGAGACCAGTTTCCGGAAGCCAGCGACCCGATGAAGAAATCGAGGATTCCCCCCGCTTTTTCCGCATGGAACAGCAGCAGCGCGGCGCCGAACGCTCCGAGCATGGCCGACACCGCCACCCCGGAAAGGATCAGCCGCACCGGACTGAGTCCCTGCTTCCAGGCCAGCAGATAAATCAGGAGCGCCGTCAGCAGAGATCCGGCGAACGCCGCCGGAACCAGCAGGGAACCGCACGACGGAAATACAAGAAGGACCAGAATTCCGGCCAGTCCGCCGCCGGAGGAGACTCCGATGATGCCGGGTGAGGCCAGCGGATTGTGCATGACCCCTTGCAACAGGGCGCCGGAAACGGCCAGTCCGGCTCCAGCCAGAACCCCGAGCAGGATGCGCGGCAGACGGATGTCCCACAGAATCCGGAACTGGATCGGAGGCTCTCCGGAAAAGAGAACGGAAACGATCCGGTGCGGAGGCAGTTTCAATGCCCCGGCGCAGAGACTCAAAAGCACCGCCGCCGTCAGAAGGACCAGAAGCACGCCGCAGAATACCCAGCGTCCGCGCACCGTTTTCAGAAAAGCGCGGAACTTCATTTCACGGCTCCCTTCTCCGGGTAAAGAAGACCGGCCATATAGCGGAACGCCTTCGGATAGTCCGGCCCCGGCTGGAACAGAAAAAGATCGGACGGCAGGAAGTGGATGCGTCCGGCTTTCGCGGCCTTTAATTCCTTCCAGACCGGGCGATTCATCCATTCGGTCCGGACCTTTTCCCGCAGAGCCTCGGCGTCGCCCATGGTGACAATGAAAATCACATCCGGATCTTCCAGCAGGAATTTTTCAAAACTGAAAGGGACGCGGAGAGTGCCGGAGGTTTTCAGAATATTGACCGCGCCCAGCATGGCGGCAATGGTTCCGGCGTTCGTTGCTTCCGATTCAAGCGAGAAACTGGAAGCGGAAGCAAACAAAATGGCGCAAGTCGGACGGGGGCATCCGGCGGTTTCCCTGCAAACGGCTTCGACTTCCTCCACCGTCCGGCGGGCGGCGGGGAGTTCACGGACGGTTTTACCATGAAGGCGGCAGAAAAGGTCGAGGATTTCAAGGTAGTCCCGGTAATGGTTGTAGGGCAGGCAGACGGCGGCGACTCCGGATTCCCGGAGCTGACGGGCCGAAGCACGCTGGCGTTCGATCTTCGCGGACAGCAGAACCAGATCCGGCTCCAGCAGCATCACCTTCTCGAGATTCGGGAGCATTCCAGTGCCGACTTTCGGAAGATTACGCATGGATTCCGGCAGAGCGCTGTCGTTCTTCGCCCCCAGCACGCCAACCGCTTTTCCGCCCGACTGTTCCCAGACTTTCGCCAGGGAAAGATACGCGATGACCACACGTTTCGGATGCTTCGGGAGACGCACCTCCACGCCGTCCGGCTGACGATAGATCACTTCCATATCGCTTTCACTTACGATGTCGGCAAAAACGGACAACGCCAGAAACAGCAGAAGGAAAATGAATCTTTTCATATTTCTTCTCTATTGTTCCCGGAGTCTCCGGCTCTCCTTTTCGGATCGAATTGCAGAAGATCCTTGACCACTTCCGAGGCGATAATCAGTCCGGCGACGGCCGGCACGAAGGCGTTGGAACCGGGGGTTTCCCGGCGGACAGCGCCTTTCCGGGTGTCCGGCGAACTTTCGCAGGAAGCGACGCCGTCCTCCGGCGGGTCCTTCAGCGGACGCAGCGGCATTTCCTCCGAATAGACCACCTTCAGCTTCTTGAGTCCGCATCGGCGCATCTCCTTCCGAATGACTTTCGCCAGCGGACACATTTTCGTCTTGCGGATATCCGCAACCTTGAGAGCGGCCGGATCGACCTTGTTGCCCGCGCCCATGGCGGAGATGATGGGGACGCCCGCCTTGTCGGCCTGCCGGATCAACTCCATTTTCCCTGCGACCGTATCGATAGCATCGACAATGTAATCGTAGTCCGAAAAGCGGAACTGCTCCGAGGTTTCCGGCAGAAAGAAGCATTTGTATTTCCGGATGACGACTCCCGGGGCGATG
>CAYWZD010000142.1:0-4717 GCA_964462755.1 uncultured Victivallales bacterium
CCTTACAACTGGGGGGACTGGCCGGGATTGGAACACGGCGTTTTCACCACGGAACGCAAACCGCATCCGGCCGCGGAGGAAATGCTGAAATTCCGGAAGTTCCTCGACTCGATGCCTTTCGGTTCGCTGCCGGCGACATCTCCCGACGCTGTTTGTCTGATCGATGATGCTGAAATTGCCTTTTCGGCGTTTGTCCTGGCCCGGCAGGCCGGAATCAACCTGAAATTTCACGCGACGCGGAATCCGCTTCCCGAATCCGGGTTTTACTTCGTTCCTTCATGTGTATTCCGCGGGGGAATCTCCACAGCGGATTGGGAAAAGCTCCTTGCGGGGGTTCGCAATGGCGCTGCGCTTTATCTGTCCTTCGAGGACTGCAATCTTCCCCGCCTGAAAGACGTCTGCGGAATGGAAATCGAAGTCCGCCGCAAAAGCGCCGTCATAATGGATTATTCCTTTGACGGATTTACGTTGAAGCTTCCGAGGGAGATTGAAAAACTGGTCTCGGCGGAAACGGCGGAAGTCATCGGACGCGAGAAAAACGGGAATCCGGTATTCCTGAAAAACCGTTTTGGAAAAGGAACGGTCTATACGCTGATGTTCCCCTTGGAAAAAACGGTTTTTGAAACGCCCGGCGGATTTGATACGGATGCCTGGAAAATCTACAGGAAGATGCTCCCGAAAGATTTTCTTCTGCAGAGCGACGATCCCGCCGTAATCCTGACGGAGCACCCATTCAACGAATCATCCGCTGCCGTGGTCGCTGTAAACTGCTGCATTGAAGCGCGTTCCATGACACCTGGAGTCCATTCCGGCTGGCGGATCTCCGGCGTAACCGGCGATGCATCCTTGAATGGAGAGAAGTATATGCTTCCGCCAAACAGCGGCTGTGTTTTCCTGATGGAGAAAAAATGATGAACATACTGCCGTTCCTGCCGAATCGCGTTCTTCGCCTGTATCGGGGCGGCTCCGGAATCGATCGTCTTTGCGGAACGGAACCGGCCGTTGACTCGCGATTCCCGGAAAACTGGATCGCTTCCTGTATCGAAGGCAACGGACGCGCTTATCATTCTCCCGGACACGGCATCAGCAAGATTCTTGCGGATGGAAAAGTGCTGGATTTTCCGTCGTATCTGAAAGAACATGCGGCGGAACTGCTGGGAGAACGGCATATTCGAAAATACGGGTTTGTTCCCGCCGTGCTGGTCAAGCTGCTGGATTCCGCCGAACAACTGCCGCTTCAGGTGCACCCGACCCGTGACGATGCTTGGAAATATCTGTACTCCGAATATGGCAAGACGGAAGCGTGGATCGTCCTTTCCACGCGGTCGGTCCAGGGGGAAGAACCTTATCTCCTGACCGGGTTCAACGAGAAACTGGACAAAAATGTTTTCATCCGGGAGACGCTGTCCGGAAAACTGGAGAAAAGTTTCTCCATGCTGAACAAAATTCATGTCGCGCCGGGGGATACCATCGTCATCCGCGGCGGACTGCCGCACGCGATCGGGCCGGGAGTCACCATGGTTGAAATCATGGAACCAAGCGATTGGGTTGTCATTCCGGAAATCGAATGCTGCGGAGTCGAGCTGAATGAAAAACAGCGTTTTATGGGACTTGCCCCGGAGACCGCCGTCGGGATGTTCGATTTTACGCCGCTGACTCCGGCGCGGATCCGGGAAAAATATTCTCCTGTTCCGCAAGTTCTGGAACAAAAACCGTCCGGCCTGTTCAGGGAGTTGATTTCTCCGTCCGAATGTGAACTTTTTTCCGTGTATGAATTGAATCTGGATGGAGAGTGGGATTTTGTCAATACCGGTTCCTGCGGTATCGGCGTAGTTGTGGAGGGCTGTTTGAGCTTTGACGGACTTCCCATTTCCTCCGGCGGTAATTTCTTTCTGCCGTATGCACTGAAACGCGTTCATATTGTCGGGAAGGGACGGCTCCTTGTGATCCGGCCCCCCTGTATAAACATCCCATTTAAGGGAAAGGACGAAACATGAAACAGGCACGAACTGAAAAATTCAACGTTTCCCGGACGCCGACATTGCGTCCTGAAAAATCGATTTTTACATTAATAGAACTCCTCGTTGTGATTGCAATCATCGCGGTTCTAGCGGGGCTGCTGCTGCCCGCTCTGAACAAAGCGCGGAACATGGCCCAGACCAGCGTCTGCATCGGAAACCAGAAGCAGTTGGGCATTGCCATGTCGCTGTATACTTCCAACAACAATGAATGGATTCAGTGGTGCGGAATGCCGACTTCTACCGGTTATTATTGGTGGCCCACGGCATTGGTTGATTCCTTGAATCTCAAGGGCAACTGGAGTTTCGGCTGGGACGGAAACACCCCGACATCCACGAAGAAACTTTTCACCTGTCCGGCCGCGGAAGCAACCGGCAACTATGACGCAACCGCCAATCCCGCAGGCGAACAGTATAAAAGTCTCGGATACCGGCAGTATTCCATGATCGGCCATCCGAGCTACCCCACGAATCCAAGCTATAAAGATTATGAACCGCGCCGCCTGTCTTCCACAAAACAGCCATCCAAGCATTTTGTAATTGCCGATGCCAAGGGAGCGAACTACTGCAGCGGTTTTTATGATTATGACATTCTCCGTCGGCACTCGGGAGGAATCGTCATCCTTTTTGCGGACAGCCACGTCGAACGTCGTGGTCAGTCGGAAGTCATCGCTGAACTGAAAATTTTGAAAACTTGGGAATAAAGGAGTTTCTTCATGAAAAAAAATATTGTCGTCTTGCTGTTGCTCGCCGCGTTCATCCCGTCCCTTTTCGCACAGGAAACGTTGAAGATCTGGCGAATTCCGTCAGCCCCGGTCATTGACAGCTCGGACGCAAGTTGGCGCTGGCGCAACATTCCATGGAACAGCGGTTTTACTCTGATCGACCAGACAACCAGAAAAGCGCCGCAGGAAACCCGCTTCAAGGCGGTACACGACAACCACACGCTCTACTTCCTGATCGAAGCTATGGAATCCAATCCGTCCAGAATCAAGGCGGACTCCTCCGACCGCGACTCCAATCTCTGGAACGACGATTGCGTCGAAATCTTCATCGATCCGAACCGCGACCGCGATCGTTTCTATCAGTTCATCATCAATACCAGAGGACAAGTCTATGATGCCGAATACCTTCAGGGAGGATTCCTTTGTTCCAAGGGATGGAATTCGCCCGGTCTGAAAGTCGCCGCGAAAATCAACCGGGACTCCTTCATCGTGGAAGCCGCCATCCCTCTGGTCGACATCGGACTGGAAAACACCGACGGGCGGATGGGGCTCAATATCACCCGGGAAAGTTATACTTCCGGAAAACCCGTCTTAAGTTCTTTCGTTCCGATCAACGGCGGATTCCTCCAGCCCGGACTCTTCGCCCCGGCTCAACTCGAAAACTGCGACTTACGCCACTTCGCATGGAAAATCCGTCCGCCCTATGACACGCAGATCCTCCGCCGGAACGGACGACTTCTCTATGAAGGCAAAATTTTCATTGCCAACGCCACCGGAAAACTCCGCTTCGCCGTACTGGAGGAAAAGCTCCATGACGGACCGGCCTTCCGGGAAAACATCCTGCTCGACGACGGACTCGGACGCGAATACACCTTTGCCCTTCCAGTCGATGTGTCCATTCCGGCTCAGACACTTCTTCTCGAACTGAAGGACAAAAACTCCGGCCTGATGTATGCGCGCCGCCAGATTCCCATCCCGGTCCAGTATTCGCCACTGTCCCTCACCCTGACCAGTCCCCCCTACCGTGACAACATCTACAGCGACATGAACGTCCGCGAAATTGCGGGCCGTCTGACCATCCGCGAGGCCGGGGCAGAATCCATTCCAGTCTCCTTTGCACTGTCCGACTCCAGCGGAAAAGTCATTGCAAAGACCTCCCGGAAAGGCTCCGGCGACTTCCGCCTGCCAATTCCCTCGCTGAAAGATGGAACCTATCTGCTAACCGTCCGCGCCGGAAATTATACGACCGTAAAAAAGATACGCAAGCTTCCGAAACTCAAGGGGGAAATCCGTTTCGATGAAAACAAGATCATGTACGTCGACGGTAAAAAGACCATCCCTTACGGCTGGTTTTCCATCACTGATCTTGCAAAAGCGTCGAAACTCGGTTTCAATGTCGCCGTCGACTACGGCGGGGCCTATTATCAAGGGAAAAAGCTCCGGGAGGTGTTCGACAAGTATGCCGCCGCGGGCATCAAGGCCGCTATCTACTGCTATCCCTCCAATCGGCTGTATAAACACGAAGCCCAGCGCAAGCCGCTCTCGAAGGACGAAGCCGATCAGATCCGGAGCCGGATCCGCGAACTGCGCGACCACCCCGCCCTCCTCGGCTGGTATCTCTGCGACGAACCCGACGCCGCTCCCGCCCTGCCCGCCCGCATGAAGGAAATCTTCGAAATATGCAAGGAAGAAGACCCCTATCATCCCGCAATCATCCTCAACAACACAGTGGCGGGCTATCGCAAATATGCTGAAAGCGGCGATATCACAATGCCGGACATCTATCCCAATTTCATCCTCGGAGGCGATTCCGGAAAGCCCATTTCCAATGTCTATTCCCAGATGAAAGCATCCGGGGAAGTCAGTTCGCGCATCCAATGGTGCACCCCGCAGGCGTTCAACTACGGCGACTATGGCCGCTCCGGACAGCGGGCGCCGAACTTCACAGAACTTCGCAACATGCACTATCAGGCT
>CAYWZD010000142.1:4817-9008 GCA_964462755.1 uncultured Victivallales bacterium
CGGGGAAAAGAAATCCTTCACCCCGGTCAACGGAAAACTGTCCGACACGCTGGAGAAGTATCAGGCACGCGTCTATGTGACCGACCGGAAACTGGCTGAATCGTTTTCCCTTGACGAATACAAGCCGAAACTTGCCGAAGCTTTGAAAAAACTATATAAGGAAGGAAATCTCGCCTATGTTCCCGCAAGCGGAGTTCAGTTCGAACTCTCCTGGAAAGAAAAGAATTATCCTGCATGGCATCTGGGCGACGGCGCCTTCAGCATAGGTTTTTGGCTTTGCAAAAATAAGGGAACCGCAGCCGTCACGCTCGTCTTCCCAAAAGAGGTGAAGGCATCCCGTCTCCGCCTGTATGGAGTGAGTCTTCGGAGCGGAACGGTCGAAGCGGACAAGAACGGGAGCTGGATCAAGCTGGCTGATCTGAAAAAGATCGACGACGGAACCATGGAAGCGCAATGGCCCGCGGAGACATTCCGGAAGTTCCGCCTCTCCCGTATTGATGCCGCCGGAATTTCAGAAATTGAACTTTATTAACTTTACTGGATAAAAGGAAACTACCATGAAATCATTTTGGATGCTGGCGCTCTGCGCCCTCTGCGGATGGGCTTCCGCTCAGGAAAAAGATCTCATTGCTCACTTCACCTTCGACAACGACACGCCCCCCGCGCTGAAAAGCACGGACGGGAAATACGTCTTCAAGTCGCGCAACCAGAAAAATCCGGATTTTTCCTCTGTGGAATTCGTAAAAGGAGTTCACGGGAAAGCCCTGTATCTGAAGGAAGGAAACCTGATCCACTACTGTTTGCCGCAGGGCGTGCTGACTGACTTCAAGCCGCCGTTCACCATCGCTCTTTGGGTCAAAAGGACCGCGGTTCATCCGAAGCACAGGCACGGAGTCCTCTGCGGAACTTGCGCCGATTCAACCTCGTTCGGATTTGAATTTTCCTGGTTCTCGCGGATGGCGATGCTGCGCTGGGGGGATGGAAAAGAAAACAGCGTCAGCACTCCGGAAGGGTCTCTTACCCTGAATAAATGGCATCATCTGGCCGTCACCCACGACGGCAAAGTCGTGACGATCTATGTCGATACCATCCCCCTCGCCGTGCGGAATGTCCAAACCCCGTTTGTCGCCGTACCGGAAAACAAGAAGTTCGCCAACCGGTTCACCCTGGGACAGTATCCCACGAATTTCAGTGCTTATGCGCATATTGGAATGCTCGACGATCTCTTCCTGTTTTCCCGCGCATTGACCCAAGAGGAAATCGCTTCGCTGGCAACCAGTCAAAGTGAGGTTGCAGGCCAACCGTTTCTCAGCCCCCGTCCTGGTGGACAGTGACGAAATCGGAGACTTTTCTCTGCTCAAAACTCGAATCGAAGGCGAAACCGTCAACTACTTCGAGGTAATTGTGAATGCCAATGGGAACGATCATTTCTATTGCCGGGACAGACTCCGTTTACGGGACGGCCATTGGAGATCAACGGGTTTCGATATCTGGAGAGGAAAGGTGTTACAAGTCTTCTGGGACGCACTTAACGCAAAGTAATCCTTGTGGAAAAATCGTAATGGATACAGAAGACTGCCCCCAATACGACAAATCTATAATTGGAGTTGAAATTGAATGAATCTTGAGCGAAAATGGCAGGGACTCTGGATCAATGCCGGTAAAACGATGGGAACCCCCACTGAAGAAATACAGAGCGCTCCCTATCTGCGGAAAACATTTTTCTGTGCCCGGAAACCGAAAAAAGCCTCGGTCTTTCTCTGCGGCCTCGGCTGGCATGTGCTTTATGTCAACGGTCAAAAGGCGGACGACCGGGTGCTGGCGCCAACGGTGACTCAATTTGACAAACATGTAAGCTATATTGAATACGAAGTGACGAACCTCCTGAAAAAAGGGAAAAATGCGGTCACGGCGCTGTTGGGCAACGGTCTGTTCAATTGCGCCAATCCAAAATGGAGTTTCGACAAAGCGCCGTGGCGGGATTATCCGAAAATGCTGTGCGATATTGTGGCGGACGGCAAACTCGTCGCAAAAAGCGATTCAAGCTGGAAAACCCTTGCGAGCCCGATTACGGACAATTCCCTGCGGAACGGGGAATATTACGATGCACGGCTGGAAATACCGGGGGGCGCCGATCCGGAGCTGGACGATTCCGGCTGGAAGGCCGCGACCCCGTGCATGCCGCCGGGCGGCCGCGTGATCCGGGAAATGACGCAACCCTGCAAAGTCATGCGCAGTTATCCGCCTGTCGGAAGCCGATACGTCTCCTGCTGGGAAACCACTTACGATTTCGGGGTCAATCTGACCGGCTGGTGCCGGATCAAAGTCAAAGGCGAGGCGGGAACGCCAATCCGGGTGCTGTATTCGGAACAGATCGATCCTGTTTCCGGACACATTAACGCGATGGAGATCTCCCAGTACTTCCAAATCGCGCCATTCGGTCGATTTCAGAGCGATCAATACATTCTCAAGGGCGACCCGGACGGGGAGGAATACGAACCCTCGTTCACCTATCACGGCTTCCGCTACGCTCAGGTGTGGATCTACGGCAAGGCGGAACTCTTGGACATTCAGGCGAAATTCGTGCATACGGCGTTCACGGAAACCGGCAGTTTCGAGTCGTCCGACGCCATGCTGAACACGCTTCAGCACAATACGCTTCAAAGTTTCCGTTCCAACTTCACAGGAATACCGACCGATTGTCCGCACCGGGAGAAGAACGGCTGGACCGGCGACGCTGCGATCGCCGCGGAGACCGGTTTGTGGAATTTCGACATGGAGGCGGGGTATTCCCATTTCATGCGGATCGTGGCCGATACACAGCGTCCGAACGGACAGCTTCCCGGCATCGCGCCCACCGGAGGCTGGGGCTACAACTGGGGCAGCGGTCCGGCTTGGGACACCATCCTGTTCGAATATCCGTATCAGGTCTACCTTTTTTATGGGAGAACGGAATTGATCGAGCAGTATTACGACCGCTTCCTGCTGTATCTGGAATATTGCGGGACGCGCGCGGAAGACGACTTGCTGTACTTCGGTCTGGGAGACTGGTGTCATTGGGATCGCAATGCAATAACTCCAATCGAAGTGACATCCAGCGGCTATTATTATCAGAATGTCCTGCGCACCGCATTCTTTGCCGAGTTGCTCGGGAAAAATAAAGATGCTGCCGAGTGCCGGAAACTCGCAGCGAAAACCCGCAGAGCTTTCCTGCTGAAATTCGCTCATGCGGACGGGACTTTCGCGGATAAATCCCCTACTGCGATCGCGGCGGCATTGTATTTCGGTTTGGCGGATGAACACGGAACAAAAAAAAGCGTCAACGCTCTGGTGAAACAGATCCGGGCGCGACAGCACAAGGCGGATTTCGGGATTCTCGGATCAAAATACATTCCGAGGACGCTGTCCGACCACGGATATGCTGACGATGCGCTGGAAATCATCACGCAGAAAGAATTTCCCGGCTGGGGCTGGCAGGTCGAACACGGCGCAACAACGCTGTGGGAGGAATGGAACGGAATGAATTCCCGCAATCACATCATGTTTGGCGACATTTCCGCCTGGATGTACCGGTATCCGGGCGGCATTCGCCCCCGCGAGGACGCGCCGGGCTTCAGGAAATTCGTGGTTCAGCCCTGTTTTGTGAAAAAGCTGGACCGGGTTAAAGCCTGTCATCAATCGCCGTACGGCATGATCCGGAGCGAATGGAAACGCAAAGACGGGAAGATCCTCTGTGAATTCGACATTCCCAAAGGAAGCCAAGCGGATATCATTCTGCCGGACAGAACGATCCGGGATGCGGCTGGTCAAATCAGATGTATTGCCGCTTGGAGTTAAAACTATTGACGACACTACCTAGGAACGTTCTCACGATCAAACTGGAACGAGGCTCTTTTTCAGATTTGGATGCAAAAGGTTTTCTGATAGATTATCCTGATGAAAATACAGTTCGGATAACAGGGAATACCCCTTTAACCATTCGCCACGTACGGTAGAATTCTCAAAGTTCATAGGAAGATTTCAAATGACAACGGTTCAAAGTAAGCGCTTAGTCAGCCCCATTCCAGAGGTGAGGGAGAAGTGAATCGATTTGTGTGGAGGGAGTGGAGCCGAGTTTGAGGAGGATGTCTTCGAGCCAGACACGGAAGTTGACGTTGTTCTTCTTGCAAGTGGCGGAGAAAGAGGCCAGGA
>CAYWZD010000143.1:0-8979 GCA_964462755.1 uncultured Victivallales bacterium
GGGCCCAGCGCGGAACCGCCGATTCCGTTGATGATCACGGACTCGAAGCGTTTTCCCGTGGAACCGGTGATTTTGCCGGACCGGACCCCGGCGGCGAATTCCTCGACTTCATTATAGACGGCGGTGCCGGTATAGACCGAACGGTCTGTGAAATGGGTCACCTTCCGGTTTTCATCCGGATTCTTGATTTTGCCGAGTTCGATTTTCTGCATTTCCGCGTGAACGTTTACGAAACGCTCCGCCATGGCATCGAGACTCTTGTCGGTGAAATTCATTCCTGCGAAATTCACCTGGAAGCCGCTTTCGCCGTCGATATATGTATACTTGTGGCACCGTTCAAGCCAGTTGGTGGAAGCATCCATACTGCTTTTCCTCCTGTGTTGTTTTATCTCACAATAGACTGAGTAATTTATCACGGAAATGGAAAATAACAAAACCGTTACTGAAAAAAGATGTTTTTTTTCGTTTTCCACGCTGAAAAACAGACGGGGCCGGACTGGATTCGAAAGCATTGGAATGTTCCTGTTTGTTAGTAATTTGTAACTTTTTCGAGAACAAAATGTTCAGACTGAAATACAGAGGGTTCTATTTCTGTTATAAGTATTTGATAGCAATTTGATTAAATACGATATTCGTTGATCTTTCTCCGATGGGGACCGGATTGCCGGCGTCAAAAACCCAAGGAGCCCTTGTCCTGGATCATGCAAAAAAAACACAAATTTGAAAATTTGTACTTTACATGAAACGGAATATGAATTAAATTACAGATAAGGTGAATTAGAGTGATGTCCCTGCCACAGGGCGTTTTCAAAAGCAGTAAATAAGAAAACAAACAGGGGGAACCGTGAGTTTTTCAGATATACGTGATAAATTGTGCAATCCGCCGGTTCTTGCGGAAAAGGATCAGTATCGCATTAAGTTTGCCGTGGATCCTCTGGAAATAGAAGCGGCGTTCAAGCTCCGGTACAATGTTTTCAAACTGGAGCAGGGAAAGAATATCCATCCGTCCGGCCTGGAATGCCTCGACCGTGATGAGTTTGACGATTATTGTCTTCAGCTGGTTGTCGAGGAAAAGAACGAACAGAAGATCGTGGGAACCTATCGGGTTCATCTGGGACCGATCGCCATGGAAAGCGAACTCGGGTTCTATTCCGAGCATGAATACCGGATCGAAGGCCTGGACAAGCTGGCGCCGTATACCATCGAGGTCGGGCGTTCCTGTGTTTCTTCCGATTATCGCAACGGCACCGTTGTGGCGCTTCTCTGGAGCGGCATTTCCGAAACCCTGTTCCGGTCCGGACTCCGCTACCTGACCGGCTGCGTGAGTCTTGAAAACATGGAACCCGCCGCGGGCTGGGCGCTTTACGAATATTTCAAGCAGACAGGCAAAATCTCCAAAGATGTTGTCGGTTATCCGCTGGATAAATGCCGGATGGAACGTCCTGACCAGAAAGAGATCGACCGCATTCTGGAGGACCGGGTCCTCCTCCGCTCCTTGATTCCGCCGCTGTTCAAAGGATATATCCGTCTGGGCGCCAACATCTGCGGGGAGCCGGTGTATGACAGGGATTTCGGGACGATTGACTTCCTGATTCTGCTGGACGTTGCCCAGCTGCCGTCCCGGTATACGAAACACTTCAATGTGGCAAGCGTGGAATGATGTCTTTCTTCCGGAAAATCGGTCGGATTCTGCTGCTGGTGCCGTGGCTGGTGTTCATGGCGGTCTATTCCGCGCCGGTGCGGCTCCGTCGTGACCCGTGGGCGGTGATTTACGGCATGACCCGCATGATCCGGATATGGGCGCGCGGATTGCTCTGGATTTTCAATATCCGGCTGAAGGTTTTTGGCGACGTCGATTCCTGTTACGGCGGACTGATCGTATCGAACCACATGGGCTATGTGGACGTTTTCGTCCACGCGGCGGTGTTCGGCCTCCGGTTTTCCCCGAAGGTCGAAGTGAAATACTGGCCGGTTCTCGGCTGGTACACCGGCTTGACCCACCCCATCTGGATCGACCGTTCTTCCCGGCTGAAGACGCAGAAGAGCCTCGAGGAGTTCCGGGAATCGCTGGAACACCGGGTTCCGCTGATTGTTTATCCGGAAGGAACCAGCACGGACGGAAAAACGGTTCTTCCGTTCAAGTCTTCCCTGTTTGAGGTCGTTCTGGAGGGTGATTACGCCATTCGGCCGATCGTGACGCTGTATCGTGTCCCGGAGGGAGCGGATTCGCCCTGCTGGTATGGCGACATGGGGCTGCTTCCTCATGTCTGGCGTCTGCTCGGCATCCCGAAAACGGAAGCGGAGGTTTATATTCTGCCCCCGGTCAAGGCGGAAGGGCGCGACCGTAAAACGCTGGCGGTGCTTGTGCATGGAATGATTGCGGAAGCGCATGAGAAATACCGGCGGAACTGAAATGAAAGCAATATAACGGAGGTGTCTATGTTGAGCACATATTTATCGGAGCTGGCCGCATCCTGGAATCTGGTCCTGAAGCCGGTTGTCTCCCGTGGAGGGCATCCGTCCGAGCTGGACGAAATCGACGGACATCCGGCCCTCCTGCGTCCGATGCTTCCGCTGATAGGCGCCCTGCTCGGAGGAATTCTGGCGCTGCCGGTCTGGCTGCTGCTTGCCTCCTTCAAAAGCTTTTTTGTCGCCGGGATTGCCGGCGCGGTGATCGGCACGATGGCGGTGGAACTGATGACTTCCTGGAGCGGGTTGAATGCGCTTTCCTCCTATATCGACCTCCGCCGCCGCGGCGCCAGTCAGGAGGAGGCGTTTCTGGCGAATCCCGGGTCCATGAACGAGCCGCGTCCGGGGGCGTCCATGATCATGATGATGACGATCTACATCCTGCGGATGATTTTCTTCGGGCTTCTTTCGGTCTATGCCCCGTTCTGGTTCATCATCGCCTTCACGGGGGGGTATCTGGTCCGGGCGGACATGGGGACGCTCAACCTTCCGGGAAGTTTCGGGCACGCGTGGATTGCGGTCCCGCACGGAATGGAAAAGCGTCACTGGCATGTCGCCTTGTGCATCATGATTCCGGTGGGCATTTACCATCTGCCGTCCGTGTTTCTGGCTTTCGGGGTCTGCTGGCTTCTCTCATGGCTGGGGAAGAACCTCTGTCTGGAAGCGATTTCGGGCATCAGCCGGCAGGCGTATGAGGTATTCGGATATGCGGGAGAAATGGTCCTGCTTTTTCTGGGCGTTCTTCTGTTTGTGGCTCCCTGAATGATTCACTGCGGAGAAAGACTATGAATGCAAAGAACAGTCCGGCGGATTTCGCCGGGGATCTGAATCAGGCACGGGCCTCTTTCAATGTCCTTTTTGAGAAGATGAGTTCCGACGGGCTTTCGCGTGAGATCGTGTCTTTGCGGAATCTTGCGTTTCTGGAAACCCTGCGGGTGTTTCTCTGCAAATTGTCCGGAGAACATCTGCTGTTCGCGGCAAAGGAGTCCCCGGAAACGCCCTGTCCCCTGGAACCGGATTCCGTGGACGCCCTCAACGCTCTGGCGTCGATTGTCGGCGCGAGGACTTTCAGCAGTGTTCTGGACGATGCCCTGTTTGAGGCTCTGCTCCGTCTGAACGCCGCGAATCCTCTGCGTCCGGAACTGCTGCGGGCGGTGGAAAAACCGGAAACGCTTTCCGGAAGCACGCTCCGTCATGCGATCCGCTTTGCAAAGACGCTGGAATCCCTGCTGAAGAACTGCCCCGCCCTTCAGGCCTATGCGAAATCCTCCGAATGCGAGCTCTCCCGTCTGACGCCCACGGCGGGCGGCCTGAACCTGAAATATTCGGTATTCCCCCGGCTGACCCTCAAGGGGCTGGCGCTGGAGTTGGCCTCCCGCTTCGAGAAAAACGATCCCTTCGCCGGGGCGCGGACTTTCCGCTACATGCACGGCAACTTTGTTCCGGTCACGCTCCGCTCCATCCGGAAGGTGGGGGAATTTTTCGGTTACAGCGAGGCCAAGCGTGTGCTGGAGGATCATTTTTCCTCTTTCGTGGCCGGACGCCACAATCTGCCTCTTCTGATCAGCGGTCTTCCGGGACTCGGGAAAACCCAGATGACGATTGCCTATGCGCTTTCCCATCCGGAGATTGTGCTGATTCTCGCCGGTCCGGAAGCGCTTCAGGAAGGTCTGGAGGAGCTGATCGGCAAACTGGCGGCTTCGCCTTCCCACAAATTCGTGATTTTCTTTGACGACATCGATCCCCGCAGCGTGAACTGGTATTTCTTCCGGACGCACATCGGCGGGTCTTTCACGCCGCCGTCGAATGTGATGGCCGTCATCGCGTCCAACTACAAGTTTCCGCCGAACATCACCAGCCGCGGACGTTCCTTTATTTTCCCGTTCTTCGACGAGATCCGCTGTCAGGAGATGATCGAGGATCTTTTCCTATCCAAAGGAATGAAAAACGTTTCGCCGGAACTGCTGTCCGTCATCGCCTCGGACTATGTGGAATCTTTCGGACAGAAGCTGTTCGACGAACTCAGCCCGCGCACTCTCGCCCGTTATCTGGAACTGTATCTGGCCGACAAGGAAAAGAGGAAGCGCCTGCTGGAATTCTCGCGCGGGGAAATGATAACGAAACCCGATTCGCAGGCGTTCTATGCGATGAATCTGAAGCTCCTGCGCGCACTCTATGGAGAGGAGGCAATCGATGAAATCCGAGAAAAAGAACTATCCGGCGGAAACTGATCTGCCGGAAATATTCAATGACGAATACTTCATGCGGGCCGCCCTCCGGGAAGCCGAAAAAGCGGAAAGGGACAACGAGGTTCCGATCGGCGCGGTCGCGGTCAGGGACGGCATGGTGATTGCCCGTGCCTGGAACCAGGTGGAACTGCTCAAGGACGCTACCGCGCACGCCGAGATTCTGGTGCTGACCGCCGCTTCGTCTCTTCTCGGGGACTGGCGCTTGGACGGCGTGACCATCTATGTCACGAAGGAACCCTGCGCCATGTGCGCGGGCGCCATGGTGAATGCCCGGGTGGAACGGGTGGTCTTCGGGCTCCGCGACCCCCGTTGCGGCGCCTGCGGTTCCGCTCTGAATGTGGCCGCGTTTCCCGGGATGCTCCATCAGGTCAAGGTGACGGGCGGAATTCTCGAACTGGAATGCGGAGAGCAGATCAGACAGTTCTTTCAGAAGGTCCGTTCAGGACTTGTTCCCAAAAATAATGCAATGATGAAATCTTCAGGAGGAGAATGATGCGTTGCTGTTTCCTGTTTGTTTTTCTGGCCTGTGCGGTTCTTTTCGCCGGGTGTTCCTCGGAACCCAGGGTGCGGCGCACCGTCGACAAGAAGGGAGGGGATTCTTTTCAGAAGCTGAAGGACTACAGCCTTTCGCTTTCCCTGATTTCCCCGCGCCGGGAATTTTATGCGGGAGAAGAGAACGTCACCGCCACCTTTTCCCTGAAAAATACGGGACTTACGCCCGTCACGATTCAGGAATGGCACATGATCGAGGCGGCGAACATCCGGCTGTATTTCCGGCCGGGCTCGAGCGAGAAGCCGTCGGACGCCCCGTGGAAACTTTCTCCTACTTACGATCCCGGCTCCAAGCGGCTCCATCTCCGGTCGCCCCTGACCCTCAATCCGGGGACGAATCAGGCGCTTGTCGTGGTCCCTGTCGCTTTCCTCAAAGAGCTCCGCAATGACGGCGGAAAGAAACAGACGTTTTCAGTTTATGCCGAATTGAACTTGAAATCCGTGTCGGTGAAAAGTCTTCCGGCTGATATTTACATCAAGTAAGGAGTTTCCGGTTCCATGCCTCAATTCATGTTTACTCCAGCTCCGGGCACCCATGTCCTTGTTTATTGCGGAGACCTGGTTGAGTTCAGATTGGAAAGCGATGCCGCCATTCTCGGAAATGCCTGGCTCCGCACCAATCTGGGCAATGCCTCCTTCCGCCGTCGCGAAATCGTGGAAAAGGTGGAAGAGGGGATCAATCCGGGACTTCAGGACTGGCACAACCTTCCGATGACGCGGATCGACGAATTCACTTTCACCATCAAGCTCATGATCACGGAGGAAGGACATTTCGAGGCTAAATGTTATGTCGCCGAAACGGAAGCGGCGCCCGATCCGGTCTGGATCAACGGCGACAACATCCATATCAATGTAGAACCGGCCACCTACTGTTGTTCCAACGGCGTTTACTGTGCTTTTGTCCGCCAGTTCGGAGCCAACAAGACCAAACCGGTTTCCACCCTTCCGGACGCGGTCGCCCAGAAGTGCATCAGTTCGCTGGACTCCAATGCCTACGCGGTGATTCCGCCCTCGGGAACTTTCCGTGACCTCATCAAGGAGCTGGACCACATTTTCGATACTCTCAAATGCCGCATCCTTCATCTGCTGCCCCTGAATCCGACTCCCACGGTGTATGGACGCATGGGGCGGTTCGGCAGCCCTTACGCCGCCCTTGATTTCACCGCGGTCAACCCCGAACTGGCGGAATTCGACCGCAAGGCGACCCCGCTGGACCAATTTCAGGAGCTGGCGGACGCCGTTCACCGCAAGAACGGAAAAATTTTCATCGACATCGCCATCAATCATACCGGATGGGCGGCCAAATTGCACGAGACGCATCCGGAATGGTTCCTCCGCGATCCGGACGGTTCCATTCATTCCCCCGGCGCATGGGGCGTGACCTGGGGCGACCTTACCGAGCTGGACCATTCCAAGAAAGAAGTATGGGAATATCTTGCGGGGGTCTTCCGTGTGTGGTGCCGCCGGGGCGTCGACGGTTTCCGCTGCGATGCCGGCTATATGATCCCGGAGGCCGCCTGGGAATACATCGTCGCCAAAATCCGGGAAGAATTTCCGGAAATCATTTTCCTTCTGGAAGGACTGGGCGGCGATCCCTCCATCACCACAAGACTTCTCAACTATGCCAACATGAACTGGGCTTATTCGGAGCTATTCCAGAATTATTCCCGGATTCAGATCGAAGGATATCTGAACTTCGCATGGCTCAAAAGCCTTGGCGACGGAGTCCTGATCCACTACGCCGAAACCCATGACAACCTCCGTCTAGCCGCCACTTCTCGCGAATATGCGAAACTCCGGACCGCCCTCGCCGCCCTTGCCTCCACCAACGGGGCTTTCGGATTCACCAACGGCGGCGAGTGGTTCGCCACTGAAAAAATCGACGTTCACGAGGCTTCCGGGCTCAACTGGGGGGCGAAGGACAATCAGGTCGCGCGCATCGGACGCCTCAACACCATCCTTTCCGCCCTGACTTCTTTCCACAATGGCGCGGTCACCACTTTTATCGATTCGCATTCCGACAACTGCACCCTTCTCGGAAGGACCGGTCCCGGAGGCGCCGATCCCGTGCTGGTCGCCGCCAATCTGGATACGGAGCGCAGCGCCTCCGTGTCCTGGAACATCTACTCCGCTCCGTTCGACGCCAATGTCGTATACGACCTTATTTCCGGTAAACCTTTCGAGCTGGTGCGGATTCCCGGCGGAAAACGTTCCCTGATGCTCCACGGAGGAGCCGTTTTCTGTTTTACACATGACCGTTCCGTGCTTGACCATATCGAAAAACTTTCCGGGCAGAACCATTTCCTTCTCCCTGAAAAACTCGTCATGCAGGAAGCGGCCGCCGCCGCGCTTCAAGTCCTTGCCATCAAGAACAAATCCGTCATTGCCGAGGGCATCGACCCGATTGTCGCCGCAAAGAACCTTCTCCGGTCTCCGGAAGAGTTTCTGCGTTCCCTTTACGGGGAGGCGCATGAACCCCGGTTCGTCCTCTGGGAATGGCCCGCGGACGGCCGCCGCTGCACCATGATTCCGCCCGGATATTTCCTGCTGATGAAGTCGCCTCACCGGATCCGTGTCCTGTTGATCGTCGACGGCAAATTCCTGGCGTTTTCCCATTGTCTTCAGGATGATGGCGGTTCCTATTTCGTGATCATTCCCCCGCAGGCGGTCCCGAAAGAGCATAAATGGGCGTGGCTCCGCATCGGGATATTTTCCAACGACAAGCTGAACCGCTTTGATGTGCCTCTTATTTACCTTGCCCCGGATGTTTCCCGGCTCCAGACGTACGTTGAACGCTCGGAATTTCAGCGCGCGCCTTTCCGTTACATGCGGGGAAACGGAAGCGGCGCTCTGATCTGGTATCCGATCGAACCCAACGCGCTCTACAGCCGTTATGACGCCGTCCTGCTGGCGAATCTCAACCCGAATTATCCCGAAAACCGCCACATCATGCTGCGGCGGTTCCGCATCTGGAGCCACTACCATGCCAAGTCCCAGGTGTTTTCCCAGGACTGCCTCAAAAAATTCCAGATCGATGCCGACGGCGCGGGCATCTGGATTTTTGAAATCCCGGTCGGAAACGGCCTTTTTGTGGAAATCTCCATGAAGCTTTCGCTTGTTCCCGGAAAGAATGTCGTTCTTCTCACCCTCCAGCGCTTCGGCTGCTGCGGACTCGACCGGAGACTCTGTGATGATTCCCCGGTCCGCCTGATTGTCCGTCCCGACATCGAGGACCGTGATTTTCATCATGAGACCAAGGCTTCCGCGGGCCCCGAGCGCTTCTGGCCCGACATGATCCGCCCCTCCTCGAACGGGTTCGACTTCCGCCCAGCCGTCAACCGCATCCTTTCCGTAACCTCCAACCGCGGGAAGTTCGTTCGCGCGGATGAATGGCAATACATGATCTGGCAGGAAAACGAAGCTTCGCGCGGACTTGATCCGAACAGCGACCTCTACAGCCCCGGATACTTTGAGATCTCTCTGGGCGGGTGCGAGACGGTCACCCTTGCCGGGGAGATCGTCACCGCTTCCGCCGAATCCCGTTATCCTCTTCCGGAACCGGAACCTCCGACGCCTCCCTCCAATCTTGGAAACAAACCGGTGGAAGCCATCCTTCGGGATTCGCTCAGTCAGTTCATTGTCAAGCGCGACCGTTTCAAGACGGT
The DNA here is from genome assembly GCA_964462755.1 of uncultured Victivallales bacterium. Taxonomy (GTDB): domain Bacteria; phylum Verrucomicrobiota; class Lentisphaeria; order Victivallales; family UBA1829; genus SIG94. The sequence continues at coordinate 8,936 of CAYWZD010000143.1, forward strand.
CATCGCCGGGTATCCCTGGTTCCTGGACTGGGGCCGCGATACTC
>CAYWZD010000144.1:0-8978 GCA_964462755.1 uncultured Victivallales bacterium
AGCCACTACTCCGTGGAACTCGGGTCAAATACCATTACGCTGTATCGCTATTATTTTTCTTCGGCGACGATCCTGATGTTTCCCGGACTCATTCTGATTTTCGGGATGTATCCCATGCCGATTGAAAAACGTCTTTCCAAGCGTTCCTTCTTCTGGTCGGTTCTCTTTCCGACTCATTTATTCTGGATTCGCAAGGGTTCGGTAGAGACTGAATCGAGCGGAAAATAACCCCTGATTCGGGAAATGGGAATTTTTTTTCTCCCGCCGGGGCTTTTACTCTCCGGAATCCTTGTATGACAGACGCGGCGTCCAAGGTTGTTTTTCAGGGACGGGGAGTCCCTGCGCCTTGTAGGCCGTGCGGAAGTGCATCTTGGAAGTCTGCGACAACAGTTCCGTACCGCCTTTTCGGAAGAGTTCCAGAGCAACGGCATCCACCTCGGTTCCTGCCCCCTTCGGCAGTTTTACGCCATTCTTTTCTCCGAGGTCGCGGAGAGCGCGCACGAACTGGGCCCGGGCCATGATGGAGGCCGCGGCCACCGCCACATCGCTTTCCGCCTTTGTCCGCTGTGTCAGCCGGATTTTACGTCCTTTTTCTTTCAGGGCGTTCACGATCAGATGTTCGTCCGCGAACTTGTCCGCCAGCGCCTCGGCGCATTCGGGTGCTTTTTCCAGCAGATTTTCGAGTGCGCGGGCATGTCCCCATGCCAGCAATCGGTTCAGGTTGTGCATCCGGACATAGAGTCGGTTGTAGGCTTCCGGACCGACTGTGACCAGCCCCATCCGGTCGCCGACGATACGGCGGATTCCCTTTGCAATCTCGATATGCGTGTTGTCGTTCTTGATCATTTTGGAGTCCTTGACGCCGATCTTCAGAAGTTCAGAGGCTGTTTTTTCATCCGGAACGAATACCGCCGCAACCACGAGTGGTCCGAAAAAATCCCCTTTTCCGCTTTCGTCCATGCCGGCATGGGGAGTGAACGGGGCTTCCGGCTTTTTTTCAGCATCCGGGTTCGCGAACATTTTTTCCCGCAGGATTTCGGGCTCCAGAATGAATTCGATGAAGTCCGGGGCGCCTGCGCCCTGAACTACCAGCTTGCCGCTGTTATAGGCGCATACGCTGAGTTTTTCGCGCTGTGCCTTGAAACGCATATAGGGTGCTTCCAGAAGTTCCCACTGTTGTTCTTCCAGATAAGAACGCAGGCGGGTGAATTCTTCATCGGTGAGATTGAAAACCGTATTCAATGTCGGCGGCATGGATTATTCCTTGAAACTTGTGAATTTTTGCTCAAAAAAGTTGACAAACCGGATTTAGCAATATAGATTAGGTTCCCATAAATTCAACTTGCTTCCGTGATTTTTAACAACAGAACAGAAAGGGCAATTTGAAAATGAACAGAGGTATGTTGTTGATGTTTCTCCTCACGGCTGCCGGAAGTCCGATGCACTTTTTCGGACAGGCCCCGGAAATGCCTGGTTTACCCGGTGAACCCGGGAGGGAAGGCGATGGTCAGAAAGCGAAAAAGAAATTTGTTCCCAAGGACAAAATTGTTTCTGATGAATACAAACTCTCCAATGAGCGTATCCAGAAAATCAACGACATCATCCGGAAATATTTCAATGATCGTGCGGACTTGAATGACGCGAGCGTCAAATCTTCCATTTTCGCGGAGATCGGGAAGATTGTTCCCATGGCTCCGTCCCAGGCGCCGGACACCCGGTCTCTTACCGCCATCAAGGAAGCTCAGCGGAATCGGGTGGAGGAGAAATATCCGAAGTCCGCGGAACAGGTCCGGAAAGAGGCAATAGCCGAGTGCGACCAGAAGTTCGCAATGGTCAAGCCCCGTGACAAGGTCGTGATCTATTATACTCGCGGGAATGAAGTCCTGCGCGTGGAAGGGACTTTCTACGGGTTCGGCGGCGGCAGCCTCCGTATCAACAGCCGTTATATTCCGATTTTCGACCTGACTCCGGAAACCCGTGTCAAATTCGACAAGAAATACAATGAGGCGGCGCGTCAGGAATTTGTGGACTCCACTGTCCGCCGTTATCTTGCGGAACGCCTGGACTATTCCGAAAAACTCTTTGCCGGTGAATATAAAAAGGTCCGTCTGAACAATGAAAAGCTCGGATACATTCTGCGGAAACAGGATTGGATCACCGCCCAGACGGTTGCCGACGAGTTTCTGAAGGAAATGCAGCAGGAAGCCAAAGCGAGAGCTGAAAAGGAAGCCGCGGAAAAAGCAGCGCGCGAAAAAGCCAAGCGTGACGCCGGCACTTCCAATCCGTTCGAAGGAAATCCCGATAACGGTCAGCCGAGGCCACCGGAAAACGGTGCTCCGCCGCCGCTGTGACCTGACTGATCCGCCGATTCCGTTTGTGCGCAAAAGTTTCATCCGAAGCATTGCGTATCGGTCGGCGGAAAAACTCCGTTCTTATCGACCGCACCGTCTTTCCGGCTGCGGTCGTTTTTATTCATCCGGAGGTGTAATATCACGATGCGTTGCATCAGGCCCGTTTGCGGACTGTTGTACGTACAAACATAATCCCCAGAGGTCTCCGTTCCGGGGATAGTCCGATCTGAGCTGAATTTTTATTCGAAGAAGGAGGCTCCGGAATTGGCGGACTCGCAAACCCGGACTTTTGACACACGGATATTTTCCGTGTTGATTTTGGAGGAGAGTCCCCTGTAGATGAACATGGCGAGATTTTCGCTGGTGGGATTTTTTTCCCTGAAGTCGGGATGCTCATTCAGGTTCTTGTGGTCGAGACCTTCCAGAATGATGTCCAGTTCCCGTTTGAGAACTTTGAAGTCCATGGCGATTCCCACCTCGTCCAGTTCTTCCGAACGGATGAATATCTGGACCACCCAGTTGTGTCCGTGGAGATTGGAACAGTTGCCGTTGTATCCTCTGAGCGAGTGAGCCGCTGAGAATTCTCTGCGAATATCAAGTTCAAACATAAATCAAATCCTCTTTCGGATTTCGTGTTTCTGAAAATATCACATCCGTATAAAGCCGCTGTAAAAAACATTTCTTTGAGTCGTCACGCATGTTCCCGGCGGGCATCGGCCCGTTTGCAAGCAATGCGGAACGCTTCGGAAAGACTGTTGTAGTCGGCGCAGCCTTTCCCTGCGATGTCAAAGGCAGTGCCGTGATCCACGCTGGTCCGGATGATCGGCAGTCCGAGGGTGGAATTGACTCCACGGTCGAACGCCAGCATCTTGAACGGAATATGTCCCTGATCGTGATACATGGAAAGAATGCCGTCGAACCGGTTCCGTGTGGCTTCAATGAAAAGAGTGTCCGGAGGGAATGGCCCTTCCACATTCATTCCCAGCTCAAGCATTTTGCGGATGGCCGGTTTCACGACCCGTTCGTCTTCCATTCCCATGTGACCGTTTTCACCGGCGTGCGGATTGATGGCGGCGACCGCCAGTTTCGGGGAGGCGATTCCTTCCGCTCGAATGGCTTCGTCCAGCAGACGGGCCGTTTCCACAATCCGGTCGAGGGTGCAGAAACGGGGGACGTCCGCAAGCGCGATATGGGTCGTGACGAAGGCGACACGAAGATTCCCCGCGGACTGCATCATTGCAAAACGGTTGGTGGAACAGATTTCCGCAATCAGTTCCGTATGTCCTGTAAAGGGAATTCCGGCCAGATTGACCGCCGCCTTGTTCATGGGGGCGGTCACAATCGCGTCCACTTTGCCGTTCAGGGCGTCTTTGGCTGCTTTTTTGACGGCCATCAACGCCTCCAGACCACACTGGGCGCTGAGTTTCCCGAAAACAAGTTCCGAGACTTTCATGGTCCCCGTGGGAATGATCTGGAACCGTCTCTCCGCGCAGGGACAGAAACGGGCCTGGGCGTCTTCCAGGATGTCCGGGCAACCGTAGACATATACCTCTGCCTTCTCCGCAAATTGAGGAGAAGAAGCCAACAGACGTACAATAATCTCAGGCCCGATTCCCGCCGGATCGCCCATTGTGAATGCAATTTTCGGGCATTTTTTCATTCGGAGGAGGGAACCCTTTACAGAGAAATCCGGATTATTTGTTTTTCAGAGCAAGATACTGGGCTTTTTTCTCTTCCAGCAGCAGACCGACGCGGTCGGTGTCGATTGGAAAATAGCTCTTGCCTTTCAGATATTCCAGGAATTCAAGCCAGTCCTGATGATTCCATGAACCGTTTTTCTTCTTCACAAAGTTCATCGGAATGGGGGATCTTGTGAGTTTGCGGAGGTTGGTTTCCTCGGTAGAAAGTTTGAGCGCCATTTTAGAACTCCTTTCCCTTTGTTGATGGGGTTGGCTCTTCAGGAACCCGGCTGCAAAAACCGGGTAACCCTGTACCAGATAATGTACTTCCTGAAAAGCATATTGCAAATTTCGAATATGGAAAAATATGCAATTATTGTTAAATTCCTATTAAACAGGACAAACGCGGCTTCATTTCAGCCTCTGGAATTTCATTTTATGGGAAGGGAAACCGTCCGTTTTGCAAAGTAACTGCGGTCGTTGATGGTGACTTTCGTGAGGAAAACCGCTTCCGCCGTGTCATGGTAATGCAAGGCGCGGAGAGTTGTGGCAAGGTCGGCAGGCGAATTGATGGCGGCTGTATTCAGCTTGATCAGGATATCGCCGCGCCTCACCTCGGCGGGAGTATCCGGGAGAATTCCATTGACGACCAGTCCGGAATCCAGCGGATATCCCAGTTCCCGTGCGATGGAGGGGGTCATGTACATCAGCGAGAGGGACAGTTTTCTGCGTGCCAGCGAGAAAACGTCGTCATAGGCGATCTTCCGGACCGTCATTTTATAGACGCCGCGATTCGTGGCGATCGTTATGGTTTCGCCTTCCTTGAGCGAGATCAGTTTCCGGCTCAGGGCGATCACATCCACCACCTCGTGGCCGTTGAAACATTGAATCTGTTCGTTGCTTCGGATTCCCGCGGCTTCCGCGGGACTGTCCCGCAGCACATCGGAGACAATCACGCAGCGAGAGTTGTTTTCCTTGATGGCCAGACCGGGAATGATTCCGAGCGAGAGGTGCTCGAAGCGTTCGGGAATCATCCATCTCGCCAGCACGTTTTCGATTCTGGACAACGGAATCGCAAAACCGATTCCGGGGGCGTTTTCATAGACCGACATGTTCATTCCGATCATCTCTCCGTCGATATTGATGAGGGGACCGCCGCTGTTGCCGGGGTAGACGATCGCATCGGTCTGGAGAATATCGGAAAAAATGACGCGTCCCTTATAGGAGAAGCGGCGCTTTTTCCCGCTGAGAGCTCCCACGCTGATGGAGCTGTCCAGCCCGAAGGGATTGCCGACCGCGATTACGGTTTCCCCCAGAAACAGACTGCCGGAATAGTCGCACTGGATCGCCTGAAGTCCGGCGGGGGGATTCTTGAGGCGGAGCATGGCGATGTCGTTGACCATGTCATCCGCCAGAACGTTCGCTTCGCAGATCTTTCCGTTGGAAAGCGTGACATATATTTTTGTGGCGCGTTCCACCACGTGCGCGTTGGTCACGATCAGTCCGGATGAATCGATGATGAACCCGCTTCCGAGGGAATAGCTCTTTTCCGACTTCTGCGAATAGATGAACTGGTCGTACAGCGTTTGCGGCGCTTCTCCGTTTTCCGAGAAATATCCGGGGTGTTCCACAATCCGTTCCGTTCCGATGTTCACCACGGACGGCATGGCTTTTTCGATCGCGCAGACCACGTTGTCCCGACGTTTGGAAGCGGCCTTCCTGGGTTCTTTCCGGCAGACGAACGCCGTCCCGCGGCGGAAAGCCCGCAAAATGATACAGTTTTCCCCTTTAACCGCCATCATGATTGCAATTGCTCCGAGAAGAATCAACAGAAGAATTGCAATCACACTTGATTTTTTCAGATTCATGATGAATATTTTCCTTTGTTGCGGAAATAAGAATAAATGGATATGTCCCAAAATGCAAATAGGAAATCAAAATATTCCGGAGAGTTTTCTGGTCCGGGAGCCGGAAGTCCTGTATGAAATGCAGATGCAGTCCCTGTGGGATAAACTTCCGAACGGAACGAAACTGACCCTCTCGGACAATTCCCGCATGAGGGTCGTTTCCCGCGGAGAGTGGAATCATGAAGCCGGACCCGATTTCCGCAACGCCGTGCTTGAAATTCATGGAAAGCGCCTTCGCGGCGACGTCGAACTGCACCGGAAAAGTTCCGATTACATCCGCCACGGTCATTCCGCGGACAGCTTGTATTCGGGCGTGATTCTTCATGTCGTCGCGGAGGAGGATCTGGCGCCGTCGCAGGACATTCCGGCCGCACGGCTCCCTGTCTTCCGGATGAAGCCGGAAGCCTTTGCAAAAAAGGTGTCCGGCTCCTGCGAGTGCCGGATTTTTCCCTTCATGGACGAGGAAAGAATCCGGGCTTTTTTCACGGACGCCGGAATGGAGCGCCTGCGCGAAAAAGCCGCCGAGACACTCGGAAACATGATCTCGGGCGGTGCGGAATACGCTTTCCGGGAACGCCTGTTCCGCTTCGCCGGAAGCAAGCGTAACAAAGAGGCTTTCCTGGAACTCCTGAGACGCTTCGAACAATATTCCCCGGAAGTACGGAACCAGTCCTTCAAGGCCATTCTGTGGGGAGAGTCCGGATTGCTTCCTGATCCCGCCAGCGAGAGCCTTCCGCCGGAAAATGTGGCCGAAGCAAAACTACTTTGGAATGAATTCTGGCCGTTGCGGAGGCAAGCCCTTCCGGAGATTCCATGGCGGCGGGACTCCGTGCGTCCGGCAAACAGCCCGGAACGCCGGATCGCGCTCCTGTGCGAATTCCTGAAAGAATTCACCCTGAATCCGCTGCCCGGATTCGCGTCTGCACTGAAAAAACAGTCGCCCGAGCCGTTCATCCGGACAACGAAAAAAGCACTCCGGCTTTCCGATCCGTTCTGGGATTCCCGCTGGTCCTTCCGTTCCCGGCCCTTGGAGAAAAAGGTGTCCATCCTGGGGGCCGAGCGGACCGCCGCCCTGCTGACCGACGTAATCGCTCCTTCGCTTCTGGCCTGGGCGGAACTTCATTCGGACGCGGACCTCGGGAAAAAGGCGGCCGGGCTGTATCAGTTCCTGCCCGCCGGGGCGGACAACCGGATCGTGAAAAATGCTCTCCGGCGATGGTTTCCGCCTGATGCCCTGAATCCGGGATTGTTCCGGAACGCGGCCACGGGACAGGGATGTCTGCATATCTACCAGAAATATTGTGCGAAGAAGTCCGGGGATTGTTCCTCCTGTCTTCTTGCCGATCTGTGAAAGGGAGCCTTATGCCGCGCAAAAAACTGAAAATCGGAATCAGCGCCTGTCTCATGGGGATCAAGTGCCGTTACGACGGTTGTGCAAAGCCGGTGCCCATGATTTATGAACTGCTCAAGGATAAAGTGGACCTGATTCCGATCTGTCCGGAGTTCAATTCGGGACTCGGGATTCCGCGTCCTCCGATGCGTCTGGAAACCTCTTCGCGCGGGACCCGTGTGAAAGTGATCGAGAACGGCGAGGACAAAACCGAGATCCTTGCCGACTGGATTCAGGTGGAATTGAAACTGCTGGAACGCGCCGGGATCGCCGCCTTCATTTTCAAGGCGCGTTCCCCGAGCTGCGGACTTCGCGGAGTGGAGTTGTTCAGTCCTTCCGGAAAATCGCTTGGTCCCCGCGGACAGGGCTTGTTTGCGGCGGCGCTGGTGAGACGGTTTCCCGAGATGACGGTCTGCGAGGAGGGGGACTTTCCGGAGGCAGCGGAGAAACTCGTCATCGAGTGACCGCAACTTTCCTGCACAAAAGCCTCTCGGCTTACCCACTTACAAATTACCCAACTCACAAACTGTAGTCAGAATTTCTGTTTGTAGAAGTGGCAGTACGGAACGCGTCCGTTTTTCTCGTAGTAGTCCTGATGATAGGGTTCCGCGTTCCAGAAACGCTGGAATTCCTCCACCTTGGTCTGGACGTCATACCCTTTTTCCCGGAGAACGTCCAGAAGGGCTTCGGCGGTTTTTCTCTGTGCGTCGTCCAGATAGAATATCACGGAACGATACTGGATGCCGACATCGGGCCCCTGCCGGTTTTTCTGGGTCGGGTCGTGAATTTCCAGAAAGTATTTGCAGAGCGTTGCATAGTCCGTCTTGGTCGAATCGTAAAAGATCTGAACGGCTTCCGCATGTCCCGTCCGTCCGGAACAGACCTGCCTGTAAGTGGGCGCCTTGACCGTTCCGCCGGTGTATCCGCTGACTGCCGCCAGCACCCCTTTCTGTCCACGGAAAAGTTCTTCCACGCCCCAGAAGCAGCCTCCCGCGAAAACCGCGCGGCGGATGCGTCCCTTTTCCTGATTTTCAAAGACCAGCGAAGCCGAATTGACGCAGTGGCGGGTATCTTTTTCCGTCAGATACTCTCCGGTGAAGACGTGTCCGAGGTGGGCTCCGCACTTGGCGCAGGTGATTTCCGTACGGACTTTGTCGGCGTCCGCGCTTTTCCTGACGGAGCCCGGAATTTCATCGTCGAATGCGGGCCAGCCGCAGCCGGAATTGAATTTATCGTCCGAGGAATAGAGCGGAGCGCCGCAGTTGCGGCAGGCATAGACCCCGCGCTGGAAAAAATGGTCGTATTTCCCCGTAAACGGAAATTCCGTTCCCTTCTGAAGTATGACCTTTTTCTCAGCTTCGGAAAGCGGACCGTACGGCGATTCTTTGGAAGCAGACGTGTCCACGGCAGCACCCCCGATTGTCAGGATGGACAGCAGAAAAAATAACACAAGGCTCCGCATGGCGGAAACTCTCCCTTTTCTATGCAAGACTCTCTCCGGTGACACTTTGTTCCGCGAAAAAAGAGAAGTTTCCCATTTTTTTTCATTTTTCAGGGGCCAAGTTCCTTTTCGGACGGCGTTTTTCCCATTTTCACTGTAAAAAGTCGCACTTTTCACGGTTTTTTTCTTTTATCCTCTGAAATATGTGGT
>CAYWZD010000145.1:0-8961 GCA_964462755.1 uncultured Victivallales bacterium
TTTCCGCCGTCGTTTCAGTCACAGTTTTTTCATCAGCGGCCTTTTCAGCGGCCTTTTCAGCGGCCTTGGCCTCTTTCATGGCTTTGTATTTGGCGTAGAGTTCGTCGATTTTGGCGAAAATGACGTCGATTTCGGTTTCGGCCTTGACGGAGAGTTCCCTGCCGTATTCGGGAGTGATCTTGCCTTCATCGACAAGCTCCTGAATTTTTTTGAGTGTCTGAGCCCGGCTGGTGGTTTTTGCAAAGCCGACCGCCTGGGTATGGAAGTTTGCGGCGGCGGTTTTGAACGCGGCGCATCCAGCGGCGGCGATTCCGATGACGGCGATGACGGCGATGAGAGCGACAGTTTTCTTCATGATGGATTCCTTCAAGTTGGGTTTGCATTCGAGAATGAGTTTGAAATCGGGGCTCGTCAGGAACGAGTCCGAGAGATACGTTTTGCCGGGAAACGGCAGTTTCAGGCCGAACAAAGTCGCCGGAAACTTTTCGATCTTCAATCCATGATAGGCTTCCGCCGCGAGTTCGTGGCAGTAGTAGCTGTCATTTCCGGAACTGAAGTTGAAATCATACGGTTTTCCGAGCCAGCCGTACAGTTTTTTGACGGCGTTTTTTGTTCCTGTCCTCGGTCTGAGAACGGCGAAGGAGTCGCACCGGAGGAAATCGATGAGATCGATCTCCGAAACTCCCTCGGCGATGGCGTGAATGACTTTGCCGCCTCCGACATAGACTCCGGTGTGCGAGAATCGTCCGGGGATGAAAAAGCCGTCGAGATAATGACGGTATTTCCGAAGCACCAGATCCCCGGGACGGATCAGCCTCATAGCCTCCCGTGTGTCCGCGCCCTTCACCCGGAAAGAGTCAGGGCAATAGACGATGAACATCGGGAACGGATAGACCTTGAGGTCGCCGAAGAAGGTCAGGAACAGCGATTTGAGTTTGTAGAACGGATGAATCATTTAGAGTCCAAAGATGTTCAGGTTGAATCTGAAGGTCTTGTTGTCGGAGAAGTCCGGGACGCCGGATTTTCCTTCGATGACCCTGACCGGACCGTGCCCCTGCTTCGTTTCGGAACTTTTGACGGAATATTCCGCATTGGCCGAGGTCGGTTCATAGAACTCGACCCGGCTGACGGACTGACATCCCGCGCAAAGGATTCCGAGAACGGCAAGTGCGCCCGAAAGGAACAGAAATCTTTTCATATACCCTCCTTTCCGATTATTCGACGGTCTGCCAGACCAGCGGCTGGACAAACACGCCGTAGTTTTTGACTTCGAGCTGGTTTCCATCCGCGCCGGAAACGTTGAGATCGGCGCTGATGCTGTATCCCTGAACCGAAACGGCGACGGCGTTGAGAAATTTGTTCCGCTCCGTTGCCGGCAACGTCGACGTAGGCCGTATCGGTCAAGATTTTTGCGATGCCTCCGGCGTCAATGTAAATAACGTCCTTTGTCCCGGTTGCGGGGAAGACGTCGACGAGTTTGCAGGGGAACGAAAAAGACATCGAACCCTTGTAAATTTCGCCGGAGTCCGGGATGAAGTAGATCGCGTTTTCGTTTTTGGTTTCGAGAGCCGTGTACTGAGCGGCCGCAACAGTGAAAAAGAGAACTTTGTCTGCCATGATTTTATCCTTTTGTAAGGCGTCAGATGGTTCGCCATTATAGAGGGCGTCGGAATCTTTCGGGGTGAGTGCGTCGAACTGCGCCTGTGTCAGCCGGATCATCAACCCTTTGTTCGACATCATTCACCGGCGACGGCGGCAAGCTCGACAGCCGGGTCGATATAGACATAGCCGGACGCCGAGTAGAGCGAGTAATGGATTTTCACATCCAGCGCTCCTGTTTCCGTGATGTTCACGGGCATGACCAGCCTCCGCAGTTCCATCTCCGAATCATTAACCCATTCCGCGCCCGCATCGTCCAGCCATTGTCCCGCATTTGAGCTGAAGATTGTTTCGGACGCTCCATCGGCGCGGGGGACGGTTACCTGAACCAGCAGTTTTCTGTTGAGTTCGTCCAGCGAGGTCAGCCCCTTGGCCGCGATGTGAAGCGTCAGCGTGTGAAGCCCTGTTGCTGACGGTGTGATCCGTATCCCCTGAAACGGCGCGCGGCCCAGACTCATTGAGCCCGATCCGTTGGCCGAAGAGGTGAACTTCATGCAGGCGGGCGCGCCGCCCGTCCGATGCGTATTCCATGTATCGCACAGATAATTGACCGAGCGGCAGGTGTAATGCCCTGCGTCGGTTTCGTTGCCGCAGATGACATTGTAGCCGTTCCACACGTTGGTCGCGGTATCGCCGATGTTGCTTTTGAGCGCTCCGTTGGACGCCTCCACATAAATGAATCCGGCATCGGAATACCTTGATCCGACCGCCGGATCGTCAGCGCCCCCTGTCGTTTCGGCGTTCTCCCTGCCGAGCGTCAGTGTTCCGACCCGGAGTGTTGCAGCCTCGGCGGCGAAGAGGGCGTATCCTGGGTAATAGCTGGTCACGGTTTCGATGTCGGCGATGCATCGGCGAAGTTTTACCGCGCCCTTGATGGCGCAGTCCCGAAGCTGGAAACCGTAGCCGTAGAGAGCGACTCCGTGCGGATGATTCACATTGATTCCGCTCGCTGTGACCGGCTCCCACGCGCCCTCCGCGTAACTGCGCTCGCTGAAGGAGAGTTCCAGTGCCGAGAAGGCCGCATACTGATTGATGTCGCCTGTTCCGTATTTCACCCAATCGTAATAGTTCCCGTTCTTTTCGGAATCCACCCCGTCGGTTTCCGCCATCTGGATGGAGATGTTTTTCACCGACTTGCTGTGACCGGGAATGGTGCTGTTGCCCCAGCCGGAAATGGAAACCACACGTCCGCCCTCGGAGATTCTCCAGCATTTCGGCAGGTTCACTGTGATTTTCTCCAAATGGAATTCCCGGCTTCCGAGACTGCGGATGATCGGCTGTGAAACACAGAATATTGTCGGATTGTCGGTTCCGAGTCTGCGGGTTTCGACCGACGCGGTCATATTCCGCAGGAAACAGTAGTCGTTCACGGCGGAATAGAACAGGGAGGGCATGTATCCCCACGTTCCGTTGACCAGAATATGGAACCGGATATTCTGATAATCGGTGAATGCGCCGCCCCAGCTTCCGTTCGAGAAGTTCAGCGCGGTGCCGCTTCCCGGTCCGGCCTCGCCGCCGTACTGGCTGGTTGTCGCATAGACATCGATCTCGGAGACCGCGATAAAATTGGCATTGCAGAGATTGACGGGATTGCTTGTTTCCCCGTAGTACCCGTCGCCGCCGTTGACAATGTTGACAATGCAGTCGTGCATTGAAAACACCTGCGCCGTATTGATGTTCAGGTAGGCCTGACAGCTGGAGCTCGTCACGGCGGCGGTGAAGGTTTCAAGGTTCAGATCAATGCCTTTTGCGCCGAATTTGCAGTGTTCGAGCGATATTTCCGCCGTGTAGTCCTGCGCCGGGAATTTGATGATCGGCATATAGGCGGGGGTATTGTCCCTGAACAGATAAATCCGATGCATGAGAAACGTTTTCCCGGCGGTCAGGCTGAAGCTGAACTCTTCGCCCCATGGTTCTGTGCCGGTATCTGCGCGGATGTTGGCGTATTCGGCTTCATCCGCGCCCCACGCCTCCCGCGCAGCGGTCGGCATGAGATTCCAATATTTATCGGTCGATTTGGGCATGCCGATGAACAGAATGTTCTGAATGTCGCCGCTGCTTCCGCGCGGCAGAAGCGCCGAGGCGGTTTCCGCCGTTCTGCGGATGACCCACGCGGTGTTGTCACCGAGATCGGCGACTGCTCCGGGAAACACATTCATGGGCGTTTCCGGCGAAGTCCCGTCGCCGTTCGCGGCGGCGGATGGATCAAGATATTTCAAGGTGAAACTGATGTTGGAAAAAATCATGCTGCGTCCTCTGGTTAAACAATCGGATAGTTGGTTGTCGCATCGGGATCGGCTTCGGCAATAGTCACATCCGGGGTCCCGGTCAATCCGCGTCCCGTCCCGCCTCCGGAAAGCGACGGCGACCTCAGAAGATTGGCGTTGACCGTGTTGAACGCGAACGAAGCGAGCGGCGAATCGGAGCCTCCGCTCTCAATGTCGATCCAGACCGGCCGGCCGCCGCGCACGCTTAGCACCTGCCCGTCTTCGCCGAGCGAGACACCGCGCACCGTGTTGTCCGCGACGATCAGAATGGCCGGCTGGATGGTCGGAAACGACTGCTCGTCGAACCCGCGTCCGTCCGCGCCCGGTTTGCCCTGTTCGCCCTGCGGTCCGGCTGGGCCTGTGTAGCCGCGCGGGCCCTGCGCGCCGGTTTTTCCCTGAACGCCCTGGATTCCCTGTTCGCCCTGCGGTCCGGCAATCCCCTGATCGCCTTTTTCGCCGCGTTCGCCCTGATCGCCTTTCTCGCCGGTTCCGCCTTTTTCACCGCGTTCGCCCTGAACACCCTGAGCTCCCTGAATGCCCTGCGGTCCGCGAAAAGGAATGGCGGCCGACCAGTCAGCGTCCGCATCGGAAAGTTTGATATACAGGTTTCCGGCAGCGGTATCCATAAACGTAAAGTTCGAGATTTCAGCGTTGTGAGCGGCGCGTTCTTCCAAAGAACCGGCCGCATCAATTTTGAATGCGTCTCCGCGTTCCCCTTTTTCGCCTTGAATGCCCTGTTCACCCTGGATGCCGCGCTCACCTTGGATTCCCCGTTCGCCCTGTTCGCCGACATCGCCCTTTTCGCCTTGAATGCCCTGATCGCCTTTCTCGCCGATTTCGCCTTTTTCGCCGCGTTCGCCCGGAACGCCCTGCGGTCCGCGGAAAGGTATGGCGGCCGACCAGTCGGCATTGGCCGGGGAAAGTTTCAGATACACATTTCCGGAATCGATATCGAGGAACCCGAAGTTTTCTCTTTCCGCATCGTAGGCGTCGCGCCCGGCCAAAGAACCGGTCGCGTCGATGCGGAATGCAGGACCGATATCGCCTTTTTCGCCGCGCTCGCCCTGTTCGCCGACATCGCCTTTTTCGCCCTGAGCCCCCTGGATTCCCTGAATTCCCTGTTCTCCGGATTCACCCTTTTCGCCGCGTTCACCCTGTTCGCCGCGCTCCCCTTTGGGAAGAAGCATCGGAGGCGACCATTGACCGTTTGGAATCTGCGCATTGCGGAAGCGCCAATATACGTCCCGGTCGGACTGAGAGGAATGCCAGGAAACGCCGTCCGAACTGAATTCCGAGGAGAAACCTGCGTTCAAAAGCGCATATACCTGAGTTTCGGAGATGACGTCCGCCGCAACCGGGGTCGGCGCGCCGGTGCCGCCGCGCCGGTTGTGAACCGAGATTCCAAACTGAAGAATCGCCGACGGCTTGGTTTCACCGGCATTGATCCCGATCAGTTCTGCTCCGAGAGAGACGCTCTCCTGCGTTCCGATCACGGCGGAAAGTTCACTGGTGTCTGTTTCATCGAGGAGAATGTGAATTTCGTTCTTGACAACGGAAATATCAGTTGAAATCAGTTGAGGCGTCTTTTCCGGAGCCCAGGCGTTGGATACGAGAAATTTCCATGTTTTTCCAACCAAATCCGCATTGGCATACGGAAGTCCGGTCGATGTAAAGATTTTCAAAACCAGTTCAATCGGCATTCCCCGGAAAATCATCGGGAATACAGCGGTCGCTTTTTTCGAGTCGTCCACCAGTGTGGCCGAGAGCTTATTGACCAGCAGATTCGCTGTGACTTCTTCCATTCAAACTCCTTTCAATGATCCGGTCCGCCGCCGAAATCACCATTTTCGAGGTAATCATTTTTGTGCATTCGAACTTGTCCCGCGCTTCCTTTTTCCGGGGACACCACAGAAAGTCAAAGTGGTTGAACTCGCACCGGGTGTCGTTCCAGCAGCCGTGACAGACGCTGGAATTCTGCACCCGATACGGTGTGTAAAACTCATTCACAGGATCGGTGAAGCCGGAAATCAGAATCACCGGCACATGGCAGCACCATGCAAGCCACGACAAGCCGCTGGAAAGCCCGATGAACATATCGGCATCCTTGATGAGGTCGATGCGTTCCCGCAGGGGCAGATCGCCCGTAAAGTCTTCCGCACCGTAGGGAATGTGATTCCACGTGAAGTCCACGCCGTATTCCGTCATCCGGTCGATGCAGAGAACGCGGTATCCGCGCTGCTTCAGCGCGGTGACAACCTCGCGCCAGCCGAACGGATTGTTCCAGTATTTGCACTGGCTGGATGCCTGCGCCGCGATGACAACATACTTCTCCTTGATCTTTCGCTCCGCCGACAGATCCACTCTCGGAGGAATGTCGGAGAGATCGTCCAGACCAAGAATCAGTCCGGCTGTTCTGTGAAGCCCCGCCTGTCGGAAATCGAACGGCTGGTTGTTCGTGTCTCCGCCGAAAAACAATCCAAGATTGTAGGTTGCGTATGGTTTCATCTTCGCGGCATCGTCTTTTGTGATGAAATGGATTTCGGAATACTGCGCCTTGAAAAGTTCCGCCAATCGCGGTTCCATGACGCAGTAGAGACTGCAGTCGTGTTTCCGCTGAAATCGCTCCACGAACGAGAACCATGCGATGGTGTCGCCAAGCGCGCCGACCGGAAGCTGGATCAGAACCTCTTTCCCAGTCAGGTCAAGATCGTGCGTGAATATTGGCTTTTCCAGTTCGTCCTTCCGGTAGATTTCCAGCCGGAAACGGATGTAGAATTTCTTTACCGATTCGACCGTGCATCCGGGAGCTGCGTCCATGGAATACAGCAGACAGTCGGTGTCAAGATCGCGGAAAACACAGCGGAACTTTCCGGACTCCGGGAATCGGACGCGCAGTCCGCTGTTGAAATCGAAGCGGATGCCGTCAACAGCTTCCATAACCGGGTCGACCGGAGGAAGCGCGAATGTCGGCTCCTTCGGCGGTTCGTTTTGAACCGGAGGCGGAGTCTCCGCCGGCAGCTCGCATTGAATGGTAAAATCAGACATATTCGATGAAACCTCCTGTTTCGACGGTTACGCTTGCACCGGCTGAACTGACGACAGCCAGGGCGCTCGCCCCGCTCGCCACATAGAAAAATCCGCCGGAATCCACAGTCACGCCGGTTGCGTTGTTGTCCCGGGAAAGATAGAAACTCCCGCCCCCGGAAACTTGAATATTGTTCGCCTGACACCGACTGGAATGAATCCACATCACAGCGCCGGTCCCGATCCGTACATCATCGGCGGAACAGCACTGCGAGAGATACAGCGTCGCGCCGGAACCGAGGGAGACATGACTGACTCCGCAGGTGTAACACACGCTCGCAAATGCCTTTTCGCCGACGGTCATGGATTCAACACTGCAGAAATTTGATACCCACAGACTTCCGCTCGCGCCGATCACGGTCGATGTGCAGCCGCAGTATCCTCCGAAGTTCACGGAGCAACGGCCCGCGCTGATGTCGGAAACCTGGCACATGGAGTAGATTTCCAGCCGTCCGCCGTCCGAGACATTGACGCCGGAAATTTCGCAATTCTGGGAAATATAGAGGCTTCCGCCGTTCGCCACGCTGAAATCGCTCCCGCTGCAGGCGTAATTGAAATAACAGCATGCTCCGGAATTTACCGTGACATGAACGCCGCGGCAGCCGTTGTAGAACTGCGTCCAGCCGCTGATGTTTGCCGAAGTCATCGCGCCGCAGCAGGAGCAGTACACGCTCCCGCCGCGCTCGACCGTTGTGCTGACCGCGCGTCCGAAGTTGGTAACGTAAAGCCAGGCTGAACTTTTCACGGTCGTGCGGATCGCCGTGCCGTAGAAGTCGGCGAATTGGCTTCCAGCGCTGTTCACGACGGTGTCGATGGCGCATCCGCTGGAAAATATCCGCTGGTACCCGCCGCTGAAAACCGTGTTGTACTGCGCAACGGCTCCGAACGAGACGAACTGGCTTCCGCCGGAACTCATGACTGTGCTGACCGCCGTTGCGTAATAGTAAAGCTGCTGATCCTGTCCTCCCGCAAGCACATAATTGAATGCGGTTCCGTTGCTGGTGAAGAACGTTCCGTACTGATTCGAGCCGGTCACAAGTGTTTCCGTATCGTGCCCCCACACGCCGTGGGAGATTTTCCCGCCGGAATTGATGACGGTGTCAAAACATTTTCCTCCGGAGGAAACGCCGAGCATCGCGTTGCTCATGACGGTCGTGTGCGTGATGTTTATTCCGGAATAACACACAAAACTGGCGTTCGGCGCGATGGTCGTGTGGAGGACTTGAACGCCTGACGATTGCCCCGCGTTGAAATCCGCACCGCTGGAAACCACCGTGCTGTCGAAAGTCACGCTTGTTCCCTGTCCGTAGAGGCCGCCTCCGTAGGAAACGTTGGCTCCGACGACAACCGCGTTCGAGAGGACCGATGCGCGGCCGTAGGAATGAATCTGCATCCCGCTGATCGAACAGCCGGGACCGGCGAGAACATATCCGTTGCTGTTGACGTCCGTATCAATGGCGATTCCGCCGGAGCTTACGGTCAGGTTGCCGTAACTGTTGACAACGGTGCTGACAACCGAGCCTCCGGAATAGACGAAAACGCTTGCACCATAGTGGATGGTGGTGTGAACAGCCGTTCCAGCGCTTGAGACATCCATCCGGCTCACATTGCTGGAAACGAGGTATCGGTTCTGCATCGTCATACCGCTCTGATTGCAGCTTCCGTTTCGCAGAAAGGTGAATACGCCGCGCGAGCCGCGGACTGCGCGGTCCGGTTCGATTACGACAGCGCCTGCCGCCATCTTGTTGTACTGATAGGGAATCAGCATTGTTTACACCTCGTAGGAATAGGCGTAGTTCGCCTGGAAGCAGACGTTGTTGACCGAACCGGCACGGTAAACCGCCCGAACCACGAAAACGTGGCAGGTGGTGTTGCCGTTCACAAGCTCCAGCGTCTCCGGAATGTTGATTCCGACCATGGAACAGTTCACGCTTCCGAGCGAAACTCCGGT
>CAYWZD010000146.1:0-8869 GCA_964462755.1 uncultured Victivallales bacterium
GTTAGAGGATTGACACAGGGATATTTTGAGCTTGGAGATACCCTTTGAGTTTTGAGGATAATCCTCCACCACTTTTTGTCTATACGCCAGTCCGAGTGACTGGCTTTTTTGTTTTTACCCTCAGGATCTGAGCTCAAACTGCTGTTGCTGCATGCCGATTTTGCTATTGGACACACCCCAATCCGCCCAATGTTGCTCAACTGCTCAGATTTTTTGGGCAGCACCTGTGTCATCTCCGATTTTAGACACAGATCGTAAGTCGTTGCGATTCAGCAAGGTTATTCTCTGTCACCCCGTTTATTATGAAAACGATACGAATGGAGCAGCAAGCGGGATTCGAACCAACAACCTTTCAGAAATGCAACGAGTTCCCGTCCGCCATAAAGCATGCCATCCTGAATTCGCTTGCCTTGCAGCGTCCGCATAGCCGATTGTCGCCGTTGATGTCTTCATCACGGGTCGCAGCCGCTTGAACGTATCCGTTTGTGTTGTCTTGCCCATATCTGTAAACGCCCCTTCCGGTCGCCCGTCCGCTGATAATTCATGTAAAGCCGCAATTGCGGCAGAATAATATGCCCCAGAATGACGCATGTTACAGCGAGAAAAACGAAAAAGTCCTGGATGAAGGGACACCTATCAGCTGTGGCAAGGCGGCAAAATGAATTTATCCCCCCCCCGGGAATTTCCGTTCCTGCTGCGTAACGGCAATCGGAAGACTCAGCGGCGAAAAGCAAACCGGGACGCCCGCGCAATTCGGTCATTCCATACAAATGATCATAAGGGTGTCAAATTCCTTCTTGATCCGGCAATAACGATTGAAAGGAAACGGCGGATTCACACGGAAAAAATGGTTCCTCATCTTCCGCCCTTCCCATTCCCATTCGAGAATGAAGAGACGGTCTTCTTCCGTCGGCTCAAGCTCTCCGACCGTCAAAACGGAATCCGCCGGAATGTCGAAACTTCCACGCTTGAACTCTTCTCCTGAGAAGAGGTCGAAGATACGGTACTTCACCGGTCGGGGTTCCTGCGAATCGTTGGAACAGCAGATCGGATTCCCTCCTTTTTCCCGGTCGGGTTCGCCGATCATCATCAACAGGGGCTGCTGCGCGGTCTTGAGCGTATAAAAGGCCCTTTTGCGGTCGCCGTAATAATCGACCACGGCGTCCGAAACCTGCGGCCAGCAGTCACGCATGTTCCACCACAGGATGCCGGTCTTCCGCCATTTTTTCATTCGGAACTGTTCGACCATGAATTTCAGCGCTTCGGCTTGAACGACCTGGGAGGCTTCGATGAAGTCGTCGAGCGATTCCGGGACCGTCCCCCAGAATGCCGTGACTTCCGTCTCCAACAGTTTCAGGCGGAACGCGAACGGCCCGTCCGGAGCGGGATCCCCGAACGGTTGGGAGGCATGAATCAGCCATGCATGGTTGTCCGGGTCCGGCGGGAACCCTTCCTGCGGCAGGAAACGATGCAAGGACTCCGTCGAACACATCCCGAGATATCCGAATTCACTGACAAAAACGGCGGTGTTGTTCCGATAATAATCGCCTTTCCAGTAGCCGCGCTCTCCCCAGAGATGCTGTTCCGGTGCGCGGTTCGGGTCTCTCACTTTCCAGACTGCGTCGCTGTAATAGGGCGAGGCCGGCAGGTAGTCCCGCGACGGATCGTGGGCGGCCACCGCATGACAGAGGATCTCGCGTGAAATCCGGTTGACGGAAGGCGGAAACTTCTTCATCGCCGAACTCGACATGAAATAATTGTCGCATTCGTTGTTGCCGCACCAGAGGGCGAGACAGGCGTGATGGCGCAATTCGCGGATGATGGATTCGGCCTCGAACTTCACCCGGTTCATGAATTCTTCGTCCGACGGAGCAACCTCACAGGCGAACATGAAATCCTGCCAGACCAGAAGCCCGTGTTCGTCGCAGTAGTCGTAGAAACATTCGTCCTCGTAGACCCCGCCGCCCCAGACGCGGACCATGTTGCAGTTCAATTCGCGGAACAGCTCCAGATTCTCTCTGACCCGTTCTTGTTCCTCTCCGGCCAGGGCGTCGGCGGGAATCCAGTTGGCGCCTTTGATGAAGATCTTCCGGTCATTGACTTCAAAGGCGAAATTTCCCCGGTACCCTTCATCCAGGGCTTCGTCGCGAATCAGGTTGATCCGGCGCACTCCGATCCGCTTTTTCCAGATGTCCTGAACAGCACCGTCGTGGACGAGTTCGATCTCCATGTCGTACAGCGGCTGCGAACCGCTCCCGGCGGGCCACCAGAGTGCGGGGTCGGCAAAGTCCAGATAGCACATGCCGGTCGTATAGTGCATGCGGACCGTCTTGCGAATGATGCGGGTTCCCAATTCCATGCGGATCCTCATCTCAAAGACATCCAGGACGGGGGAGGGGGTCGAAAAGGTCCAGTTCACGGTCAGTTTGGCGGCCATTTCGGTCGCGACGAGGACCGTCACCGCCAATTCGTCCCAGTGCGTCCGGGGAACGGACTTCAGAAAGACCTTGCGCCAGAGTCCGGCCCCGACCAGCCGGGGGGCGATGTCCCAGCCGTAGGTATATATCGGGCGGCGCAAATAAAGCCCTTCGTAGTTGTAGAGCTGCGCCGCCGAATACATCGGGCGGCGGTATTTTCGCGCATAATTGAGCGGGCTCCGGATCAAAACGCCCAGGCGGTTGCCGTGGGCGAGAAGCGCGGACGGGTCCAGTTCGTACCGCCACGGGATGAACATGTTGTCGGCGGAACCGATCACCTTTCCGTTGAGCCGGATTTCGGCGATTGTGTCGATTCCGTCGAAGCAGAGCCAAAGCAGTTCGCCTTCGGGGAATTCCGGCCTGTCGAAACAGGTTTCGTAGGTCCAGTCGGCGAATTCCCAGATGCGGAAGAGTTCGGAATTCGCGGCCATATAGGGGTCCGGCATGATGCCGCCGCGGACCAGTTCGGCATAAGCGTTTCCCGGTACCCGGGCCGGAATCCGGTACTTCTCATGGGTTTGCGGATGTTCAAACGACAGATGCCACGGCGCGTCAAGAAGAAATTCCATGTATTCTCTTTGTCCTATGGAAAAATTGCTCTAATATAACCGAAAATATTATGCCCGTCATACAGAAACGGAACCGGAGCGGAAAGGCGGCGATCGGAACTGTCCCGATTGATCCGAATCAGCATAAAGCCGAAAGAATCTCCGCTTTTCGGCAGATGTCGGCAGTATGCGGGGAGCAGTTCGTTCATCGGCAATTCAAGTTCGAAAGAAAATCCCTTCGACGTTCTACACGTTTTGACTTTCACCGCCGTATTGACGCACTCTTTCAGCCTGGTGTACCCACCATAAGGATTGTTCAAATGCCAGAACATGCAAAGTTCTCCCGACGGATTGATGACAAGCTCGTAATAAAAACCGTCCTCGACATCGGGCCGAATGAAGAATTCCAGAGCGTCGCCGGTCCATGGCATGGATTCGCCCGGCCGGTATGAAACGATGTTCTGATCGGAGTCCTGGAATTCAGCCGCAACGAAAAGAGATTCTCCATAAACTCCGATTCGCCATTGCGTATCGGCAAATTGGTTCTTTGTCGTCTTTCCGAGCTGGAACTCTCCCTGAAGCCGATTCGCCTCCCCCCATTCATCCGGGCAAACGCTGCCATCGATCTTCGGCTTTTGCGACAATCGTTTCAGCGAAAGAACGGCGGGGCTCTGCTTCCAGGCGAAACCGGTCTGCGCTTTTTCGTGACAATCCGATAATTTACGTACCGCCTCCTGGTAATTCCCGCAATCTTCCCCGCGGACAATCGCGGCTTCCCGGATCAGTTTCCCACGCATATTGGTGATATATTCAGCGGGAGTCCCCTTGCCGGAATCATAAAACGCCTTTCCTTTCGCGACGAATTCGGCTTCCCGTATCTGCTGCGGAGAAACCGGAGCGGCAATCAGGGTTCCGCAAAAGAACAACAACAGGCAAGATAATTTCATCATCGGATATTGAACAATTTGGATTGGATAATTCCGTATTCACTTATCGCCTCTTCTTTCCCGGCGCGGACTACATGTCCATCGGAATGGAGTGTATTCATCCAAGATTGATGCCGAAGCGCCACACCGCTGGAACCCCAGTCCTCCTGGCGATATTGAAATACGGAATATCCCTGGGGGAAATTCGTCTTCATACAACCTTCCACCAGCAACGGAATCTTGATTTTAAGTTTGACTTCCTGTCCGGGGATCCGGGTGATTTTTACGATTCCACTGCTGGAATCGTTGTTGGCGCCCACTCCCAAATCCCGGCAATTCCCGTTGCCGGCATAGGAATAGAACCACCACTTCCATAAATTGGTAACGCTGTAATCGTTCAGATCCACCGGCGTATCAAGTTTGGTTGAGGGGCAAAAAGCTATTTTCATGGAGGAAATATAGTTCTCTGCGACCGGCCGTCCCGGATAAGGCTGGCATTTGAAAAGAAAGGCATTCCACAGGGTAAGACCGGAGTCGTAAAAGTTTTTAGTGACAGTAATCACATGATCGTGATTATCGTTGGCATAAAACATGAATGCCTGTCCGATCTGCTTCATGTTGCTTGCGCAAGTGGTGGTACGCGCTCTTTCCCTCGCCGTATTCAACGAAGGAAGAAGCATTGACGCCAGAATGGCGATGATTGCGATTGTAATGAGAAGTTCAATCAATGTGAATCGGGCTTTCATTCTTCATTTCTCCTTCGTTAAAGATTTAAAGCTTATCAACTAATAATGGAAATGCTATGATGGAGCGCCGGACAGGCAGTAGCGCAGTTGAAAAAATCGGGAATATTTGGTAAAAATTTAGCTTCGAAAAGTTGCTACCCCCGAAAAAATTCGACATTTTGTCGAGCCGATTGATCGGGTGTTCGTGTTTTTTCATTTTTTACTGAACCTTTGTTTGTTTGGTTGCTTCAGGACTTATCTGAATATTGTCTATCCATAATATTCCCGCCGTCTGCTCATATTTGTCAAGCAGCTGAATTCGGACAAACGGACCGAAACTTTTTTTCTCCAGTTGAAACGGAATCGTCTGGGTATGCCAGTCGGAATTCCCGGTCGGCGGTTGCCACACCGCATCATTTTTGAACATGCATCCGGTTTTCTCTTCGGCGCCGAGCAGGGAGATCAGATACGGCTGATCTTTTCTCTGGGCCTGTCCTTTCATGGAGAAGGTCAGTTGGTACTTTCCGGGGAGAAGTTCCTTCTCCTTGAGCGGAATTTCAACCGTTACATTTTTATCCAGCTTCAAAGCGACAGGATCACCGGACGAGGTTCCCAGATCATAACATACATATCCGCGCTTTTTCGAGAGCCAGATGCCAGGGACATCCGGAACCGGATAAGTGACGGGCCCCTCCCTGACCAGCAAAGCCATTTTCATGTTCTGTTCAAAAGTCGGGTCGGCATCGGGCAGAACCTTGGCAAACAGGGAAACATCCGTGGTTTCCGGAGCCGGGCCGGCTTCTCCGGCAACGGACAAGTGCATGGAGCGGGAAAGGTAACGGTTCGGATAAAAGGGCAGATCTTTCGAAAGAATCGGGACATGAACGGCATCACCTTCAAGAGTGACCGCTCCTGGAGTTGCGGCGCATTCAATCGACCCGAGGACATGCCGTGACTTCGCATCGCAGAGAGAAATCCCTGTCGCATTTCCGGTCCCTGAAATCGATTCCGGGAGAAACGCGGTCCATTGATGGAGAAAATCGTTCCAGAAATGTCCGATTTCGCTGAACGCGCTGACCGTACAGGAGAATGTCCGGCCGTCGTTGAACGCATATTCGGTAAGTGTCCAGAGCTTATTCTCCGGATAAAGATGCGTGGAGCGTCCGCCATGGGGCTGAGCGAGAAAACGCATTCTCAGAATTCCGTTGTCATTCCAGATCCGGGAAGTCGCGTCGGTATCGAAGCGGGTGAACGTGGAATTCAGCCAGACGTTTTCCGCATTGCCGGATGATTTCCCCCTGACGAGACCGTATCCTCCGGTCAACTGATTTTCCAGCAGGACAAGATTGCTCTTTTTGTCTTTCAGGGTGCGAATCGTGCCGGAAAGCCGGTCCAGAGTCACCTTGAAATACTCATTTTCAACCGTGTACCAGGCGCTGTTGTTCTCCAGGGAAAGCTTTCCCAGTTCGATCCGGCGCAGTTGCTCCGGGAATGATTCCGTTTGGAATGTCTTCAGCAGGAAGGAGAAATGTTCCGGTGCATCGGCAGTGATCGGATTGTAATCCCGAAGAGAGATCTGGAGAGCCGGATTAACCGAGGCGCCGAGGCGTTTCAAAAGGACAAGATTGGCAGGCTGCGCCTTCAGCGCGGAATCAAGGGAAAACGACAATCCGCCGTCCTCTCCCGAAAAATCGATCACCGCCCCGGCCGGGTTGAGCATGCGGGAGAGATGATCCCAGATCATCAGCATCTTCGTTTTGTTCCGGTAAGATCCGCCGTAATTGATGTCAAACAGCTGATCCTGGAATTCCGTTTCCCAGAACGGATCTTCCAGAACTCCGTCAAAGGCATTCAGCTTCCAGGTGCTGGCGTTCTTCAACGGCAAAATAAAGGCAAGCATTTTCAACGCCCGGAAGTTTCCGGAACATTCAACCCGTACCCCTTCCGGCAGACAGTGAAAAGTCAGATTGATGGATGCGTCTTCCACCTGAATTCCGGAATCGATGGTCATTCCTGTTTTGCTTTTGGAAATGCGGAAGTTTTTCAATACGCATTTCATCCGCCCGGGCGCCATAATGTCCCAGCCGCCGAAAGAAGCGCCCTTGGCATTGCCGAAGAAAATCGGCAGCCCGGTTTTCCGATCGACCGTGAAGGTATAGGTTTCCGTCGTAACCGAGACCCGATTTCCGTCTTCCCGGATTTCCGGAAGCCAGGTGTGGGAATTGCTTTTCGAAGAAACCGAATTCGTCTGTTTCTCCGGCGAATTTCCGGTTGCAGACGGTGTATCTTTTACGGAGGAGATCACCGCGACTTCAAACGGTTTGAGTTCCAGATTGAAATTTGACAGTTTATCCGATGTTCCCCGAACGATGTCTTGTCCGTTCCAGAGATTCCTCAGGGTATAGAGTTCACCGGCTTTGAGACCGGCGTCAAGAGGATCGAATGACAGTTTCGTACTGTACGCATCGGAACTGAAATTCACGACTCCGATCGAACATCCGCCGTCCTCTTTGCGAAGTACGGTCCAGACCGCGGGTTTGCTGGATTTGACGGCAAGATAACAGGCTTCTCCCGTCTGCAATTCTTTTCTGGAATGACGGATCGCATTGAGTTTCCGCAAAAATACGGAATGGCCGGTGTCACCATATTGAAGAATGACCGGATTCCCGAATGACAGTGTATTGACTGCAAATGCGGCCTTCCCCATATCGGTTCCGAGAGAGGGGAACGGATTCTGGCGGTCATGATTCTGGAATATCCGCAGAAAAAGGGTCGCCGGGGGAAATAGATATTTCTGCTCCTCCAGAAAACTGGAGAGCGAAGGCACAAATTCATCCGGATTCAGCTGCGCGATCTTTTTCACCCAGCTGTTCAGGTCATAGACGACATCGGCAACCTGTGGAAAGACGGTCGTGAGCGTTTCGCTGTGAACCGTTCCGTCGGGATTGTTTTCCCTGGCGGCGGCCCGAATTCGGCCGACCATTTCCATTCCTCCCTCGCTCTCGCTCAGACTGCCGCGTTCATAAGGAAGCGGGGGCATCTTGCCTCCCAGCTCGGCCAGGCTTTTCTCCCAGTATTCCTTAGACAAAGTGTGATAGGGGCTCGGGGGAAGTTCCCCGGCAGACGGAAAGTTCTCCGTGCTCCAGTTAGTCGGACTTCCGTAGGGCTGGTCAATGCGGAATCCGTCGATTTTGAACTGTTTCATGTAGTAGTCGGCGACGGAAGCAATATAGTTCTGGTAATCCGGATTTTTGTAATCGCAGGGGTACGGATGGCTCAAATGCCCGTTCCGAGAAAACGTCAGCCAGGAAACCGGAGTATGGCGGCCGAAAACCAGATGGGGGAATCCTCCGTGCGGAACAATGTCCAGCCAGACTTTCATGCGGGATTTGTGAGCGGTATCGACCAGGTTCCGGAAATCTTCGGCAGTTCCGCAATGCGGATCAATTTTGAAATAATCCTCCGGATTGTAGACGTTCGGCCCTTTCTGGATCGGCTGAACATGAAGGGTGTCAAATCCCTCTTCGGCTGCCCGAGAAATCAACCGTGTGGCCCGCTTCAGAGAGTCGTCCGCACCGAAACGGGACCGCAGCTCATAGACCGAAGCGCCGTATACCCATTCCGGACGGTCTTCCGGAACGGTCCAGTTCAGTTTGCGATACCACTCGGGCATGACCTTCTTCAGCGCCCCAAGCCACTCGCTGTGCGGTACGACGGCAAGATAAAGGTTGCTGATGTTTTTCTGCGGAACATCGCGATAGGCCCAGCCTCCGGTTCGAATTGTCTGATAGACAAAGCATCCGCCCCAGTTATGTTTTTCTATCGCAACATCAACCAAATCCCTCCTGATATCTTGAAGGAACAGCATTACCGTGTTGCGAGGCGTCCGCACGGCAACGGCATTGGAATTGAAGGCCGCGGCGTAATATCCGGGGGGCAGGTCTTTCAGGATACCCTGCGTATTGTTTGATTTGTGAAACGAAGCGGATGGATGCAGATCGCTTGAAATGTTATTCCAGGTGCGCCCGTCTTTCAGCAAAGCTCCCGGTCTCCAATATCCGTATTCTTTTGGAGTCACCCAGGTTGTTCGAATATGGGTAAACTGCGCCCGTTCGCTTTGATCCTCCGGGACATATAAAAGATTATATGAGCGACGCATCAGGCCGGGCATCCCGAATGCGTCAAAAAAAATG
>CAYWZD010000147.1:0-8816 GCA_964462755.1 uncultured Victivallales bacterium
CTTGAAAGATTGCGGTTCCTCAGGTAAAATACACCGGTACGGAAACATTTCAATAAGAGAAGCGGGAATAATGGAACGTTTTTTTGGCGGATGTTTTCCGGAAAAAATCCGAAAAAATGCGGTAAGGGAATGGGATCGTTATGGCACTGTATGAAAAAAATATCATTACATGCGTGGAGTTCGGGACCCACATGATCCGGGCGCTCCACGGAGCGCGGGACAAGGCGGGGAATCCCGTGGTGCTGGGAATCGGACAGGCGCCGTCCGAGGGGTCCGTGTGCAAGGGCGAGATCGTGGACTCGCGCGCGGCGGCCTCCGCAATGGCCCGGGCGCTGGACGATGCGGACAAGTCGGCCGGAGTCGTCAGCGAACGGAAGAACGCCTATTGCATCATCAACGGCGCCTGCGTGAGTTCACGTCAGGGCGAAGGCAAAGTCATGATTTACGACGAGGACCACAAGGTCCGCCGCACGCACATCAACGAGGCCGTCAAAAATGCCCAGAGCCTCTCCCTTCCGCCGGATCAAGTCTATCTGAATTCCTTCGATTCGTTCTTCATCCTCGATTCCCGCCGTCGTGTCCAGAACCCGGAAGGGCAGACCGCGGCGCGTCTGGATGCGTTTCTTCATATCTTTTCCGCCCACCGGAATGCTGTCGACACAGTCCGCTCCATCATGCGCGAACTCGGGTTCGAGGAAAAAATCCTCTGCGTGTTCTCCGCCGTGGCGGCCGCCTACGGGGTGCTCCAGGACGAGGAAAAGCGGGACGGCGTTCTGCTGATCGACATGGGGGCTGGAGTGACCGACTACATCGTGATCCAGGGTGACGGCGTTCTGATGAGCGGCGTTCTCCCGATCGGGACGGACCATATCGCCAACGACCTTTCCATCGGGCTCGAACTGAGCATCGACCAGTGCCGGAAATTCCTGACCGACCAGACCCTTGCGCGGAAAATCGCTTCCGGCGAACCGTTCATCGAAGTCAACGGGCCCGTGCATGGGACGAAGCGGAGAATTCCGGTCGGCTCGTTCGAACGGATCATGGATTTGCGCCTCCGTGAAACGTTCTCCATCCTCCGGGAACGCCTGGACCCCCGCACGTGTGCGCCCCAGACGGAAAAGGGGATTGTTTTCTGCGGAGGAGGCGCGCTGATTCCCTCCGTGCGGAAGGTGCTGGGCGAAGACATGCGGATGCCGGTCCGCACCGGAATGCCTTTCGGAATCTCCGGAGCCATGACCGGCATTGAAAATCCCTGCCGGTTCGCCTCTCTGCTCGGACTGCTGAAATATGTGGTCGCCTCGGAAACGGACTCCGATGAAAACGGGATCGGCAAGTTCGGGGACGCCCTGGAAGGTCTCGGCGAATCCTTC
Organism: uncultured Victivallales bacterium; assembly: GCA_964462755.1. GTDB lineage: Bacteria > Verrucomicrobiota > Lentisphaeria > Victivallales > UBA1829 > SIG94. Next base: position 1,371 of record CAYWZD010000147.1, read on the forward strand.
GTCAAAAAGGTGAAAGACATTACAAAGGTGTTCAAAATATGAGCGAAACACAGGAAACCCCTCTTTTTCAGGAGTCCCCCGCGGCGAATGCGGCGGCATCGGAAAACAAGAAGATCCTGATTGTCGGGATCGGCGGCTGCGGCGCCAAAGTTCTGAAGGTCTTCACCGGAATTCCCGGCTCGAAAGTCTTCGATCTCCTGCTGGTGGACACCGACAAGGATTCGATGGTCCTCTGTCCGGAGATTCCCACAATCCATCCGGAAGCCAACTGGACGACCGACTCCGGACTGGGCTGCGGCGGCGATCCCATGAAAGGGGAACGCGCCATCGCCCGCGAACGCTCCAAGCTGATGCAGGCCATCGGCGGACATGATTTTCTGGTAACGGTCGGCGGACTGGGCGGAGGGACCGCGACGGGCGGTGTTCATACCATCGCCAGCGTGGTCAAAAATCTTTCCATCCCCTCCGTGTTCCTGCTGACGACTCCGTTTTCCTTCGAGTCCTATACGAAAAGGAATAACGCCGAACAGTGCCTGAAGGACCTCCAGAGCGTAACGGAGGTGCTCGTGCCGCTGCCCAACGATCTCCTGTTCTCCACCCTGCCGCCGGACACTTCCGTGGAGGAGGCCTTCGAAAAAGCCTCTCTCGAACTGGCGGCGTCCGTTTTCGGCGTGGCGGAACTGTTCCGAAGCAAAAAACTCATCGGCCCCGACTTCGCGGAATTCTCGACCACCCTGAAAAAAGGGTGGACCTCCTGTGCGTTCGGCGTCGGAAGAGCCACCTCCGACGACGGCCTCGACCGCTGTTCCCTGGCGCTGGAAAGGATGCTCGAGTCGCCCTTCCTCGGGGGCATGGACCGTCTCAGCTCCAGCAATGCGGTCATCGTGACCATGACCGGCGGTCCCGATCTCCAGATTTCGGAAATGAAGCGCACCCTCGAAAACATGACCTCTCTGCTCCCCGGCGGGGTGAAGATTTCCGCCGGAGTGACGATCAATCCGGATTATCCCGCCATGGTCCAGATCGCCGCGCTGGCAATCCGCTACGATCCCGTTCAGGAAACCACCGTCTCCCAGGCCTCGACGGATTCGCTGTGGATCTCGCCGCCGGTCCGCCCGACCGCCTCGGAAAAGAGCACGTTCGAACAGGGACTGCTGAATCTTCAGAGTTATTCCAAAGGAATTTTCGCCAACGTCGCCCCGGCGAAATACAAGGACGAGGATCTGGATATCCCGACCTTCCAGCGGCGCGGAATCAGCATCGACAAAGGAAGCACCGGTAAATGAAACGCTTTTTCCGCCGGGGCATTCTTCCCGTCTGCGCCCTGCTGCTGTCCTCTTGCGGCGCGGAAAACATCACTTCCGGGAAACCGCCCGGAACAGAAGCCGCGCTGATGTATTCCTACGCTGAAAAATCGGTTTCGTTCGGGAATCGGCCCTCCGGCTCGGAAGCCATTGCGAAATATGCGGAATGGATTCGGAAAACCGCCGCGGAATCCGGAAAGTTCAAGGTCTCGGTAATGGAGTTTGAAGACACCACGCCCGGCGGTCCGCTCAAGTTCCGGAACATCCTTGCGGAAATCAAAGGCCGCTCCAGCGATTTTGTAATTGTCGGAGCCCACTACGACGGGAAAAAATTCCTCACCATCCCCGATTTTCAGGCGGCCAACGACGGCGCGTCGGGAGTCGCCGCGCTTCTCGGCATGATCCGCGCCCTGCAGAATGATCCGCACAAACCGCCCGTCGGGATCAAGTTCATTTTTTTCGACGGAGAGGAATGTCTCTATTCCTACACGGACAACGACGGACTTCACGGCAGCCGGCGGCTGGCGGAGGAATGGTCGCGGCAGGGACTTCTGAAACGGTGCCGGGCCATGTTTCTGCTGGACATGATCGGGGACAAGGATCTCTGTCTCACGGTTCCGGCGAACTCCTCGCCTGAACTGGTCCGCGTATTCGAGTCGCTGGCCGGAAAACTGACGCCGCCGCTGAACTACAGTCTGCACGAGGGGGACATCATTGACGACCATGTTCCGTTTTTCAAAGCCGGAATCCCTTCCTTGAACATGATCGACTTCGAGTATGGCCCGGAAAACCGGTACTGGCACACATCCGGGGATACGCTGGATAAAATTTCAGGACAAAGCATGAGGACGATTGCAGACCTGACACTTCAAATGATCTGGAATCTTCCATAAATCTTTCTTGAATAGCGAATGATTTTCAGCCCATTTTTGAGCTTTTCCCCTAAAAAAAATGAAAAAAATGCGGTTTCTTGCAAAAAACGGTGTTGAAATTCATAAAGTCAATGTTATATTCGCATTTGGAAAGAGTTGAATAATTGACCCAAATTTTTAAAAAAAACTCAACAAAAAAAGGAGAGAGGGACTATGGTATATCTATACATAGCCTTGATGGTCATCGCCCTGATTGGAATTATCTGGTGCCAGAAGAAACAGAAAACAAATCCGAATGCTCAGGCCTTTGCCTTTGTCTTTCTCGTGCTGATCCTTGTCGGCGCCGGCGGAATGCTTTATGAAACAGGCATCTTCGGCGGAGACCGTGAAATGGACAAGATCATTTCCAATGAAGTCCGTTATGCCAAAGCCCGCTCTCAGGTTCTGGCCGACTATATCGGCAAGACCTATCCCGGCCAGAAGGCCATCATCATCACCGAAGCCAACGTGAACCAGAGCCCCATCAGCAAGGCCAGCCTTGACACCATGGCCGCCGCTCTGACCGCGGCCGGAATCAACGTGGTCGCCACGGAAGCCCTGAACATTCCGGAAAGCTCTCCCGAAAACCCGGTTCCGCTGGAAGTCGCCCTGACCGCCAAGGTCTACAACGACATCTTCAATAAGTACAAAGATGCCAATCTCTACATCGTCATGAGCCAGCTTCCCTTCGTGGGAACCGAGCTTCAGAAACTGGCCTGCTGGAAGATGGATCCCAAAAAGTCCAGAATCATCCTCGTGAACGGTGAAGTGTTCAATCTGAAGGGTGCGATCTCCACCGGACACATCGGTGCGGCCGCCGCCATGAAGACCGGCCCGGAAGCCTACGATCCTGAAAAGACCGCACCGAAGGAAACTCAGGCTGCGTTCGACACCCGGTATATTCTGGTTACCCCCCAGAATGTCAGGGAAGTTGCTGAAAAGAACAAGGACATCTTTGCAAAATAAAAGATTTTTCTTCTTTTCAAGACTTTAAAATCACAGGACGTTCGAGTATACTATCGGACGTCCTTTTTCATTTGTGTGCGGGAAAGTTTCCGCGGCAGGACGGAGACATGAAGCAGGAGTTAAATCAATTATGGCAGAATCCGACGATATCAATAAATGGCTGAAAACTTTTACCCCCCGCGCAAGGCATGTGCTCATCCTTGCGCAGAAAGAAGCCCAGCGGCTCAATCATGACGCCGTGGGGGCCGAACACCTTCTGCTCGGGATCGTTGCCCTGGGCGAAGGGGTGGCGGTCGAAGCCCTGAAAGCAGTGGGAGTCAATCTCGACAATCTCCGCGCGGAAGTCGAAAAACAGCTTCCCCCCTCGGGAGAGGTCAAACAGCAGGGAGCCGTCCCCTTCGTTCCCGTCATGAAGAAGATATTTCTCAATGCGGCAGAAGAGGCGCGGAACATGAACTACAACTATATCGGCACGGAACATCTGCTTCTGGCGCTCCTCCGCGATCCGTCCGGCAGCATCGCAAAAATCCTCAAGGGGATGGATGTGGACTTCACCCGTGTCCGCAAGGAGGTCATGCGTTCTCTGGACCCCGATTTCATCCCGGACTCCGACGAAGACAATTCCGCTCCGGAAGAAGAGAAAAGTCAGGATACCTTCCGGCAGGCGCCTTCCTCTGAACTGAATGCCCTGAACACCTTCGGGCGCGACCTCACCGAACTGGCCCGCAAGGGGGAATTGGACCCGGTGATCGGACGCAAAAACGAAATCGAACGCGTCATCCAGATTCTCTGCCGGCGAACCAAGAACAACCCGGTGCTGATCGGCGAGGCCGGAGTCGGCAAGACTGCCATCATCGAAGGGCTGGCCCAGGCAATCGCGTCCTCCGATGTGCCGGAAATCCTCCGAAACAAGAAAATCTTTTCTCTGGACCTTCCCCTGATGGTCGCGGGAACCAAATACCGCGGGCAGTTCGAGGAACGGATCAAAGCCGTGATCGATGAAGTCACCACCTCGAAACGGGTGATCCTGTTCATCGACGAGCTCCATACCATCGTCGGCGCAGGCGGAGCGGAAGGCGCCATGGACGCCGCCAACATCATCAAGCCGGCCCTGTCCCGCGGCGAGCTCCAGTGCGTCGGAGCGACCACGCTTGACGAATACCGGAAGGGAATCGAAAAAGACTCGGCGCTGGAACGCCGTTTCCAGCCCGTCATTGTGGAACCGCCTTCCGTCGAGGACGCCATCCTGATTCTCAAGGGGCTTCGCGAAACGTATGAAAAACATCACAAGGTCAAATATACCGACGCGGCTCTGGTGGCGGCGGTCAAGCTTTCAGACCGCTATATCTCCGGCCGCTTCCTCCCCGACAAAGCCATCGACGTGATGGACGAAGCCGGCTCCCGCGCCCGCATCATGAATATGCCCAAGGCGCCGGACGTTTCCGCCATGGAGGCGGAGATCAAGACCATCACAACCGAGAAGGAAACCGCGATCGCCGAACAGAAATACGAACACGCGGCCACCCTCCGCAACCGCGAACGCGAACTGAAAGCGGAAATCGACAAGACGCTGGAAGACTGGCGCAAAACCTGTGAACAGCACTCCTGCGTCATCGGTGTGGATGAAATTACGGAAGTGCTCTCCAAACTCTGCGGCGTTCCCATCCACCAGCTCCGGGAAGGCGAGAACGAACGTCTTCTCCGCATGGAGGAGGAAATCGGCAACACCGTCATCGGACAGGCGGACGCGGTTTCCGCGATCTCCCGTTCGCTGCGCCGTTCCCGCGCGGACCTCAAGGACCCGCGCCGTCCCATCGGCTCCTTCATTTTCCTGGGGCCGACGGGTGTCGGCAAGACATTGCTGGCAAAGGCCTTGGCGGAATTCATGTTCGGGGACCCGGAAGCCCTGATCCAGGTGGACATGTCCGAATTCATGGAAAAATTCAACGTCAGCCGCCTGATCGGATCGCCTCCGGGATATGTCGGACACGGCGAGGGCGGGGAACTGACGGAACGCGTCCGGCGGCGTCCCTACAGCGTGGTGCTTTTCGACGAAATCGAGAAGGCCCACCCCGATGTGATGCACATCCTCCTCCAGATTCTGGACGAAGGCAAGATCACGGACACCCTCGGACGCCGCATCGATTTCCGCAATACGATCATCATCATGACCAGCAACATCGGCGCGGAACAGATCTTCAAAAACTCGTCCCTCGGATTCGGCACCGGGTCCGCGGCGGACAGTTCCTACGAAAAAATCCGGGATCGTCTGCTGGAAATCGCGAAAAAGAATTTCAAACCGGAATTCATGAACCGTGTGGACGAGGTGATCGTATTCCGCCGTCTGGAGCATTCCGACCTCGAAAAAATCGTGCTGGCCGAAATTGCCAAATTGGCCAACCGTCTCCATGATCAGGGACACGAACTTGCGGTGGACAAGGAAGTGATCAACTTCCTGATCGAGAAGGGGTATCAGCCGGAATACGGAGCGCGTCCGCTCCGCCGTGCGATCGAACGTTTTCTGGAAGACGCCCTGGCGGAAGACATTCTCCACGGCTATTTCCATGACTCCCCGAAAATCCATGCAAAACTCGACAACACCCGGATCGTCTTCCTGCCGGAAGGGAATGAATCCGTAGAGAACGTCGCAACGACACATTCCGCGGATTCCGCGGCGAAAGAAGTCGCGGTTCCTCCGCTGGAATTGTCGCCGGAAGCGGCTCCCAAGTCAAAAGCGGGTTCCAGAAACGTGCGCAGGAAGAAAAATGACTGAGGAGCTCTTCGATGTCATTGACGACGCCACCGGAAAGGTGACGGGGACCGCTTCCCGGCGGGAATGTCACGGAAACCCGTCCCTGATCCACCGGAGCGTCCGGGTCATGGTGTTCCATCCCGACGGCGGCGCCATGCTTCTCCAGAAACGGGCCATGACCAAGGACATCTTTCCCGGACGCTGGGATTGCGCCGTCGGCGGACATCTCGACTCCGGAGAGACCTATGAGAAAGCGGCGGTCCGCGAAATGGGGGAGGAACTGGGACTTTTTCCCGGGCTTCCCCTCAAATATCTTTTCGACATGAAGGTCCGCAATGAACTCGAGTCGGAAAACGTCCGCGATTTCTCGACGGTCACCGGAGGACCTTTCACCATCCAGCGGTCCGAACTGGACGAAATCCGTTTCTTTTCCTTCGCGGAGCTGAAACAGATGCGGAAAGAACACCCGGAGGAGATGACTCCGCTGCTGGCAAGGGAACTCGACGAACTGTTCAAAACAGGAATGTGACATGCCGGAGTTTTCACCAGACATTGAGGAGTATTCCATTGCGCGCGAAGTCTGGAAACAATACCGGAAATCCTTCAGCGCAATGCTCGGACTCGTCATCATCCTTCTGCTGGTCGCTCTAGCCCTCTGCGCGCCGCTCCTCGCCAACGGCGCCCCGCTGCTGGCGCGTCTCAACGGAAAACTGTCCAGTCCCGCCCTGTCCGCCATGATCGCGCCGGAAAGCACGGAAATTTTCGTGTCGAAAGCCTTCAATTTTCTGCTGTTCGCCATTCCGCTGTGCGTGATTCTGTATTTTCTGCTGTGGAAACGGAGCCGGAAACTTTTCTGGATCGTTACCATTCCCCTGCTGCTGGCGCTCGCCGCGCCGTTCGTTCTGCAGGGCGGACGGCTGGACAAGACCCCCTGGCGTGAAGTGACCGGCAACCTCAAGAACGGCGACTTCGCCGTCTTTGCGCCGGTGCCCTACGGCCCGTTCGAAACGGTCGGGATTCCCTATCAGAAATCCAGCCGGGAGCACTGGTTCGGCACGGATCAGGCGGGACGGGATGTCTTCGCGAGAATGATCTACGGGGCGCGGGTCTCGCTGGCAGTCGGCTTCATGGCGACCGGAATCGCCATGTTTCTAGGCACGATCATCGGGCTTTTCGCCGGCTACAAGGGGGGCCGCGCCGACCTCTTTGTGATGAGACTTGTGGAGATTGTGATTTGTTTCCCGACCTTTCTTCTGCTGCTGATCCTGATGTCCATTCTGCTGGATTACGGCTCGCGGCAGTCCATTCTGCTGGTGATCGCGGTCATCGGACTAACCGGGTGGACGGGACTCTGCCGTCTGGTGCGCGGCGAGACGCTCAAGGTGCGTCAGTCCGCCTACATCCAGAGTTGCGAAGCCATGGGGGTGCCGGTCTGGAGAATTCTGCTGTTCCATCTGCTTCCGAACGTTTCGGCGCCGATTTTCGTCTCGTTCACCTTCGAGGTGGCGGGAGC
>CAYWZD010000148.1:0-8791 GCA_964462755.1 uncultured Victivallales bacterium
AGAGGATCGTCCAGGCTGGACAGTTTCCGCGGAATCAGAGGGATCAGAAAAGCGCTCCGAAGATCGACTTTCGGAAGAATCCGCTCCGGGGAACCGGGAGTCGCCTTTTTCCCCGGCTCCGCCTTCACCTCATCCACAAACATTTTTCCATGATATTTCCATGGAGCGATATAGATGAAGAGATATTTCACATCCTGCTTCAAAACCGCTGTCAGGCTGATCTGACGCCATGAACGGGAAAGCGTTTCGCGGACACTCTCCTGCTGGAGCGGTTTCCAAAGCCGGTCGCATGCGTAAAAAACAAGATTCACCGTTCCCGAAACATCCCCCATGACATACGCGGAAATGGTCAGGACTTCTCCTTTTCTGAACGGTGCGCCCGGAACCGGAATGAAAACACCCTTGAGCCTGCCTTCCGGTTCGAACTCCAGTTCCAGAGAGCGCTGTCCACGGAAACTGCTCCGATCCGTAATCCGCGCCTTGGAACCATCCCATGCGGGGATGACGCCTTCCGGTATTTTTTCCTGCTCGAAAGTCGAGGTATCGGAGGACAGCAGATTGCCTGGACTCCGCACGCCTTCCGCAAACAGAGAAACGCTTCCGGCAAGAAGGCAGCAAAATAAAACTCTTTGAAAAACCATGATTCGCAACTCTCCCTAGTTTCATTTTCCGTGGTAGATCATTCCCATAAATCCTGCCAGGAGGCCAGGACACTACTGCTGGACCGGTTCTTATAGGCAACCGCAATCCGTCCCCATTCATATCGGATGGACGCGGCATGCATGTCTGCGAAAAGCACGTTATATTTGCCCAGATGCCGGCCCCGGATATAACAGGCGCTTTCTCCCGGCTTGATATGGGCAAGCTGAAACATGGAATCTCCGCTGCCGTCAAAAATCAAGCCGGTCATGGCCGGTTTCTTGAAGGAGTTGGATCGCATCCAGAGCATGCCGGCGCTGTTCTTGCCGCCCATTGCGGAGATGTTGGTCGAATTGTCGAGCGCATAGTTGCTTGTCCTGGTTCCGGCCGGACAGCTGAAGACCAGTTTACGCCCGGAGTCATTCAGGCAGATGGTGGCAATCGAACCCGGTGTCTTGTTGGGAAAAAGGTAAGCCCCGACTTTAACAAAGGAGAACTCAGGCCAGGTTTCCATCGCAGGAAGCCAGGAGGAATAGTCACCGGTATAGTTTAGAATCAGCAGTCCGTACTGTTTCTGGTTGTTGAGACAGGAAATCGTTTTTGCCTGTTCCCTAGCCTTGGAAAGAGCCGGCAGAAGCATGGCGGCAAGAATTGCGATAATTGATATAACAACCAGGAGTTCGATCAATGTGAATTTTTCCTTTCCACGGAAAAGCCGCACGACAGACCGACGTGAAATCCTGTTTCCCGGATTAATTCGTTTCATCCTTCAAATCCTTTCTCGTTAAAAATTCATATTCAAAATTCTGAATTATCTGTCCTTTACGCCCCGAAAGGAAATATTCAGCCAGATTCCGTGCCGACTTTTGAAAGGTGTCCCGGCATAAAATCAGATTTGCGTTGCGATCCGGTTCCCGTTCGTTGAAAAAAGAAGTGTTGTTGATGAGAACCGTTTTGGAAACCGGCAGATTCAAAGTCCTGTAGATGTCCCTGTTTCCGTATTTGCGGAATGGAAAAAGGACCAGCAGAATCAGCGCGTCGAATTCGCGGACCGCACAGAATTCCGCCGCCCTCGAAAGGTCAAGAGGGTCCCCTTCCTCAAGCGACATGAACCCGAACCTGTTTTCGAAAGGCAGTCCCGCCCGCTTCATGTTCGACTCGAACCATTCTCTGATATCCGGTTCATAAAGGGAACGGTCCACCGCGAAACAGGCGATTCTCTTTTTGTTTTTCCGTACAAGGAAATCCACCGCGTCCGGAAAAATGTTCCAGAGGACATCCTTCGTGTAAACGAAATAATCCGTTTGACCGGAAAGAAATCCCAGGTCATCCAGGGAACCGGTAATGCATCCGATCCGGCATTTACGCTCCACCAGAAGAGGAAAGACCTTCTGAAACCAGGTGCCGATGAAAAGAACAATGTCGTTTTCCCGGAGACCGGCAAGCTGGTTCCAGTTGATGTCATCCGGATGGTTCGTCTCGGAAACGGGAATGGTCAGAGCCTGCGTGCCGTATCTCACGGACGCCTGCATGGCGCCAAGGATCATTTTCTGATGCGAGTATACGGACGAGTCCCCCGCGACAAACGTATAGTCGGGACAGGGAACAAGGACATGAACAGGACCGGGACCGCCGCTGATCCGGGGACATATTCCCGTGGCGCGGTCGCATACATAGGTGCCGGATTTGTTCCGGACGATCCATTTCTCCTCCTGAAGACGGCGAAGCGTCGAACGGAGGGTCTCGCGGGCCACGCTGATCCGCTTGCAGTATTCAAGTTCGGACGGGAGTTTCGCTCCCGGATAAAAATGGTCCCGGATATCCGAAATCAAATACTCGTAAATCGCTTTCTGTTTTGAGGGCAGCGGCATTCTGAACTCCCGCGGTTTAATCTAGTCAACAATTTTATTGGTTGTCTAGATTGATGTCAAGGGGAAAAAATAAAATTTTACGTTTTTTTATGAAAGGTACGCGCCGTCCGCGAAATTTGAAGACGCGGGCCTCTCAAAAAAGGAGCAATATTCAGGGGCTCCATTTGAAATACTCTTTTTTCTGTGATAAATTATCAGCTATATAAAAATCAAGGGAAATCTGTTTTTAATCGATTTCAGATAGTTCATCTATTATAAGGCAGATTATAAAATGATCAATGAACGGGAGACTCTGTTGTCAAGGATCGGCATTTTCTATGACGGGAATTATTTTTATCATGTCAGCAACTATTATTGCTACGGACATCCACGCAAATCGCGCCTGAGCATTCCCGGAATCCACGATTTCATCAAACGCTATGTATCCTTTCAGGAAAAGGTCAGTCCGGCGTTCTGCCAGATTGTCGACTGCCACTATTTCCGGGGACGCCTCCCTGCCCTCGAGGCGAATGAACGTCAGATTCTGCTCAATGAACGAATCTTCGACGACATCCTCATGCGCGAAGGAATCGTGACCCACTATCTGCCGATTACACGCGGCGGTGAAAAAGGAGTGGATGTTTCGCTCGCTCTGGAAGCCCTCGAACTGACCCTCTACAAGAAATTCAACGTCGTGGTGCTGATCGCCAGCGACGGCGATTACATCCCGCTCGTCCGGAAGATCAACTCCCTCGGCACCCGCGTCATGGTCCTCGGCTGGGATTTCGAATACACCGACGACAACGGGAATGTCCGCTACACCAGCACGTCCACGAGACTGCTGAACGAGTCCGCCTATCCGCTGCGGATGCACGACATCATCAACGGAACCAAACGCCTGCCCGACATCAGCCCCGACATGCTGTTCGTCAATCAGCAGAGCGATAATTCAGCGCCCGCCGAACCGGAAGTTCCCGGTTACACGGAGCCCGATGAGGGAGAAACCGATGAAAACGCTTCCAAACCTTTCGCGGACCCCGTAAGAAGGCGCGGACGGATCGTCCAGCTCAAGGGCGGCTACGGATTCATCTCCACGGACGTTCCCTCCAAAAACCTGTTCTTCTTCACGGAACAGCTGCGCAACTGTGATTTTAACGAATTGCTGCTGGGCGACCTGATGGAATACGAGCCCGGCTACAACGACCGCGGCGAATGCTGCAAAAACGTGGATCTGGTGGCTCACGCCGACCGGAACGGGGATCGATGAACAGAAAAGACTCCATTTTCCTCCAGACAGGAGAGATGTTGTGCCTGGTCTGTCAGGAGACTCTTGATTTGATTTCATTTGTGGGAGAAATGACTTCCGCCTGCATCGATGCCGTGCGGCATCCTTCCAAAATCCGCTGGCGGGAAACCTTGTATTACATGAACATGTGCGGCGCAAACGGTCTTCCGATCACCGCGCTGATCTGCCTCCTGACAGGCATCATCCTCGGATATCAGGCGGCCGTCCAGATGCACCGCTACGGAGCGGATTCCTTTCTGCCCGGTCTGGTAGGCTGCACCATGGTCCGTGAACTCGCGCCCGTCATGGTGGCCGTGATCGCGACCGGTCGGGCAGGTTCGGCTTTCGCCGCTGAAATCGGCACCATGAAGGTGTCCGAAGAGATCGACGCCATGCTCACCATGGGATTCGTCCCCGCGCGTTTCCTTGTGATCCCGAAACTCATCGCCATGCTCGCCATGCTCCCGCTTCTGACTATCTTCGGAGACATCCTGGGAATCATCGGGGGCATGCTGGTGGGAACCTCCCAACTCGGGATTCCGCTGGAAACCTACTACCAGACCACCGTCATCTGGGTCAAATCGAAGTACTTCTTTGAAAGCATTCTCAAGGGCGGCGTTTTCGCCGTCATCATCACCACCGTCGGCTGCTGGCGGGGATTCCGGACCGGGTCCGACGCCATCGCGGTCGGAAAAGCCACCACCAGCACGGTCGTCCTCTGCATCCTTCTGATCATCATCGCGGACACCCTGCTGGCGCATCTCTTCAACACCATCTTCTTCACGGAGTAACCCCGAATGAATGACACCGCCGTTTCCGTGAAAAACCTGACAGCCGGCTACGAAAAAGACCGCATTATTCTGCGGGATGTCTCCTTCGATGTCCCGGCGGGCCAGATCCTCACCATTCTCGGCGGGTCCGGTTGCGGAAAAAGCACGCTGCTGAAACATATCATCGGACTGCGAAAACCCTTCTCCGGCGACGTTCTGATCCAGAACCGGAGCATCGTCAGCGGGGGAGAATCCGAGCGGCGGAGCATCATGCAGACCTTCGGAGTGGCCTATCAGGGAGGTGCTCTCTTCCGATCCCTGACGCTGGAGGAAAACATCGCCCTCCCGCTCGAGGAATACACGCCGCTCACCCGCGAGGAAATCCGCGACAAGGTGCGCGAAAAACTCGCGCTGGTCAATCTGGACGGCTATCAGGACTACCTGCCTTCCGATCTTTCGGGCGGCATGATCAAACGCGCGGCTTTCGCACGGGCGCTGGCGCTGGACCCCGCGATTCTCTTCTTCGACGAACCGTCCGCCGGTCTGGACCCGCTCAGTTCGGCCAGTCTCGACCGTCTGATTCTTGACATCCGGGAAAAAACCTGCGCAACGATCGTAATTGTCACACATGAGCTGGACAGCATCTTTACCGTGGCGGACCGGGCGCTCATGCTCTCCGCTGAAACAAAGGGAATCATCGCCGACGGCAAACCCGAATTTCTTCGGGTTCATTCGGATAATAATTTTGTACGGACGTTTCTGAATCGCGGAAAACCGCTTCCGGAAATTTCCGTCAGGGAGGAATAACATCATGCAGGAAGCCAATAAATTCAAACTCGGACTTTTCGTCATCCTTTCCCTGATCGTCTTCGTGGCGGCCGTCGCCTCCATGGGGCTCTTCGACAGCCTTAAGCCGAAAGCCCATCTCGCCACCTTCGTGGAGGAATCCGTCCAGGGGCTCAATACCGGGTCCTCCGTCAAATACAAGGGCGTCCCGATCGGCAAGATCAGCGACATCTCCATCATCACGGAGAGCCAGGTCATCCGGATCGACATCCAGATCGACCTGACCAAGTTCCGCCAGAAAATCGGCGACACCCTCGACAACCAGTCCAAGCTTTCGCGCGAAGCGTTTTATTCCTACCTCCAGGGAGAAGTCCGCAAGGGGCTGACCTGCCGGATCGAACCGGACGGCATCACCGGCATCAAGTATGTCGAGATGGACTTCTTCAAGGACGCAAATCCTCTGATGAAGGAGGAAATTGTGCCTGTCGGAGTGAAAAACGGGGTTTTCTTCATGCCCTCCACACCATCCATGATGGCCAACCTCCGGATGAGCGTCTTCGAAATCCTCGCCTCTCTGTCCGCCATTGACTTCAAGGGAATTTCAGCACAGACCGTCTCCCTGCTGGAAGCCGCCAACAAAACGATCCGCGACGCGAACATGGGGGTCCTCGTAACCAATCTGAACAACGCCATCGGGAAGCTGGATAAAACCATCGATACCATCAACAGTGCCCTGAACCAGCAGAAATTGAACAAGACGATAGAAGACATCGACGACGCTTTCCGTTCCATGCGGGCCCTTTCCGAAAATCTCAGCAAGATCGCGAATCATTCCAACATTCCGGAAACAGCAACTTCCATCCGGGTTCTTTCCAACTCACTTCAGGACAGCAATCTCTCCGTCCGGGAATCTCTCCAGAAGGTGAACGACGCCATCGACGCCATCACAGACCTGATCCAATATGTCAATGACAACCCTGCCTCCGTACTGCACGGCAAGGGAAAGGAACCCACTTTCCGCCAGCTCCTGAAAAATAAAACAGCACAATAACCAAAGACAAGGAGGGTCCGCCGCATGAAGACCCGCTTCTTTTCGTCCGTCTCCGTTTTTTCGGTTTTCTTGGTCTTGCTCTTCTGCTGTTCCTGCGCGACTTCGGACATCACTGTCCGGCGCAGAAGTTCCGATTCCGGCGGAAATCTCTATGTGCTCCATGAGAAGACCGATATCGGCCTCTCCCAGCACTCCGTGAACATTCTGAACGGACGTCTGGCGCTTCCACTCTTCACGGAGAATACTCCGGGACTTCTCCGCATGCTGGAAAAAGAATTCGCGGAAGGAAACAGCCCCGAAATTCTTCAGGTGATGATCGATGTTTCCGTGAGCAAAGCCGAACAGACGTCCGACCCGGACCAGGCGGTATCCTATTATCTCTCCGGGGCCATCTACGCATACGAATACATGGGGCGTTTTCTCTGCGATTCCTCCAAAAGTAAAATCTGCAACATCGATCCGGGCAGAATCGCCGTGGTCCTGCGCTACAACCACGCGGTCGCCTCTCTTTTCTCCTATCTGCGTGAACACGACCTGCTGACAAAAGACGCCTTCCAATTCAGGAACGCAGTCGGTGAAATCATCCGTTTTCAGAAACCTCTCTGCAGGCTTCCTCTCAAACTCAACGAGTTCAGAGACCTGCTTGTCTGCTCCGACTATGAACCGGAAAACCTGAACTTCTTCAGTTACCGTTTCGGCGTAGGAGTGCCTCTGATCGCCCTTCCCGACTTCAGCCATTTCAACGTCAAGAAAAAACAGTTCCAGCCACAACTGACCATTCCCGCCACGGCGGTAATGCATTTCAAGAAATCCACCGACAATGAAGTCACCTCTCTCGCTCAGATGGAAATTCTCTGGGCGGACCGCGACAACACGGTTTCCATGGATGGACACATCTTCCCGCTCTGTCTCGACTTATCCACTCCGCTGGCCTATCAGATGAGCATCAATCCGGGCGTGAATATCATCCGCTACATGATCGAGCCCGACGAGATGAAGGATGCGCAGGGGCTCTTCCTGGCCGAACCCTATTCCCCGGACAGAATTCCCGTCGTCTTTGTTCACGGTCTGATGTCCAGCCCCCGCACGTGGGCGCAGCTTTTCAACACGCTCCGGAACGATCCCGTCATACGGAAACATTACCAGTTCTGGTTCTTCTCCTATTCGACTGGAATGCCGATCCTCTATTCCGCCTTGAAACTCCGTCAGGCGCTTGACGATGCCCAGGTGACTCTGGTGAAAGGAAATCCGACAGGGGAAGCCAATTTCAACAAGATGATCGTTGTCGCGCACAGCATGGGCGGTCTCCTGGCGAAGACCACCATAGAAAACAGCGGGGATGTCATTCTTCGCAAACTGTTTGAAAACGAATCCTCCGAACTGCTGGAATCTCTTCCGCAAAATGAACGCGATCTGCTGAAGGCCGCGCTGATATTTTCCCCGAGGCCCTACGTCAAACGCGTTGTCTTCATGTCCACGCCGCACAGGGGCGCCGTGATGGCGGACTCCTGGATCGGAAACATCGGCTCCAGACTGATCAGCCTTCCCGGCTTTGTAATCAACCTCGGAAAAAATGTGGTGCATGCACTCCGCCGGATTCCTCCGGACCAGCGTCTCAAACTCCACGTGAAGACAGGTATTGAAAATCTTTCTCCGGAAGATCCGGTCCTCTGTTCGCTGGCGTCTCTTCCTTTTGCAGCGGGAGTTCCGTATCATTCCGTCATCGGCAACGAGGAGGAAGCCGGAATTCCGGACGGTTCGGACGGCATCGTTCCGTATTCAAGTTCGCATCTGGACGGAGCGAAAAGCGAAATGGTCGTAAAGAGCGGCCATAGCGTCCAGAAAAATCCCTTGACCGCGTTGGAGCTGCGCCGTATCCTGCTGCTCCATCTCAAGGAATGCGGAGAGAACGTTCCGGAACCTGCGAAAAAGTAAATCCCGGAACATCCCGAAAGAACGGCGGATTTTTATTTCCTGCCGTCAAAGACACGCAATTCGTCATAGTATCCGCCGGAAACCCAGCGGCGCCCCAGCTGAAAATTTTCCATGGAATGGAAAAATACCTTCTGCGGACTTGCGATCTCTTCCCTGCCGTCAATCGTCAGCCTGATTCCCGACTTGCCGAAGTTCAACCGGATTCTCTGCCAGATGTCCGCCGGCCAGCGATCGGTCCCGGAGGAAAGACGGATGTTCCAGTTTATTTTGTTTCCGTTCTTTTTGCCGGCGGAGAAGATCATTTTCCCGCTTTGGGGGTCCAGAAACAGCCAGAAACTCTGCTGTCCGCCATCCAGATTCCCGCGCAGGACATCCCATTGCATTTTGCTTCCGGGCAGATGCGGGCTCCGGTTTTTAAAGAAGAAATCGACGGTTAGGTCGCCGGACTTGACATCGAACTTTTCCGGCAGAATCC
>CAYWZD010000149.1:0-8779 GCA_964462755.1 uncultured Victivallales bacterium
GAACGCCCGGAGCTCTCGAACTTGCCGTTCCGGCAAATTCTCGTCCTTGCGCGGGTCCCCCCGCTCCGAGCGGGGATTTTGTGCTTTGCACGACCAGCCTTCGCGGCTGGACTGTGGCAAGACTGGAAGTATTGCATGACTCTTTTTTAAAAAGACGGAAAATGCGTGAGCTTTTTCTCGGAGGTGCAGGGGAATCTCCCCTGCCGGGGATTTCGTGCTTTACACGACCAGCCTTCGCGGCTGGACCGCGGCAAGACTGGCAGTCTTGCATGACAAATTTTCAGAAAAGGAAAAACAATCTTGCAGCAATCCCTCCCGGATGCTTACTTCGCGGCAAGTTTTTCTTCAAGAATGCGGGCCGCGAGTTCCACCATTTCCACACAGGGACGTTTTTTGTAATATTCCGCCGTTCTCTCCTCGGAAACCGGGCGGTCAACCTGCTTTTCTTCCAGACCGAGAAGTTCGCGGCAGATGATGGAGCCGGTTTCTTTGCGGAATTCTCCGGCCAGCTCCTGAATCAATGCGTAATGGGCGTCCTTGGCGGCCTTGTCCCCCGGATCGGAAGAACCGCGGATCAGGCTTGCCGCCATGAACATTCCGGAGACCGCCCCGCAGACTTCGCGCAGACGTCCCATCCCGGCGCCGAATCCGGATGTCAGCTTCATGGCCGTATCGAAATCCAATCCGCATTCCTTATGAAAAGCCCCGAGCACTGCCTGAGCACAGTTTGCGCCGGAGTGGAACAGTTGTTTCGCCTCTTCCGATTTATTTCCCATGATTCCTTCCTCATTCAATGACAGTCCACAAATGCGGAATAAATTTCCGCAATCCGCATGGATGATTCCGGTAACATACTCCGTCCGCTCGTTTTTGCAAATTCCGGGAGGAAAATTCCATTCCGGCAGCGATACGGCTTTCCACCGACAGAATGAATTTTTCAAAAAAAATTAGATTAAACTAATTGACAAGTTAAAAACGCGTGATATATTAGATATCATTCACTGGTTTCAATAGCCTTTCCTCCTTTCCGGCGGCGGGCTTTTTTTGAAAGCAGAGAATTAGGAAAAACTAATTTATACGTAAAAAGATACCCGGCATTCATGAGAGACAGGAGGAGGAAAGACATGGACGCAACCAGAGGCTCATAACCGTTTCACTTGTGTTTGAAAATCAGTCTCAAAAATTCCGGCATCACATTTTTATTTGAGGAGAAAACTCAAAATGTATTATTCCAGCAGACCGGGCTCTCCGGAAAGAGCCGATATCAAATGCGGAGGAGAAATTCCCTCCGCCGAGAAACGCCCTGTCAAATTCACTCTTATAGAACTCCTGGTCGTTATAGCGGTCATCGCCATTCTGGCGGGAATGCTGCTGCCCGCGCTGAACCATGCGAGACAGAAAGCGAAAAGCACCTCCTGTCTGAGCCGGATGAAACAGCTCGGCACGGCGGACGCCCTGTATCAGAGCGACTACGGATATTTCAGCCCGTCATCAGCGGGAATGACGCCCGGAAGCGCCGCCGGCACCGGAGTCATGACCCCGAGTCCGATGCCCATCTGGGCGGGAACGCGAGGCAAGGTTGACGGCGTGCTTGTCAACGATTATACCGCGGAAGGGTATCTGACTCCGTATCTGAAAAAGGCACGCTCGGGAGAAGCCGCCGTGGCAAAGGAAGCTTCGGAGAATGTCTTCTTCTGTCCGGATCATGAATTTCTCGCCCTGATGGAAGCCGCGGGAGCCAGGGCCTCAGCCTCGCCCGGAAGCGGAATCGGAACCAATACAGGCATTCACGGATGGGCGCTGGGAAGCGCTCTGCCCCTGCAGAAACCGGGGAAATTCAAGGCGTCGTCCATCGTCAGTTATGCCGATCAGATGGGCGGCATGAGCGGCGTGACCTCCTCCACCATGTGGGGATACTCCGTCAGCGCAACCTCAACCGTGTTCCGTCACAACGGACGAGCCAACGTGGCATGGGGCGACGGACACGCCAGTTCCGAAGCACCCGGATACATCGGCTCCAGCGACCTGAATACCCGTTACCGCGTCGGCGGACTCGGCGCGGACAGCACGGACGACCGTCTTTACAACCCCGAATCGACCTACGGTCAGGAATAAAGGAAACCTCATCATGAACGTAAAGTGGAAAAAAGCCATCGTTTTCGGACTTTTCGCCGTCGCGGGGCTGGGATATACCTACTGGCCCTCGCCCGACCCGATGAGAAAATATCAGAGTATCGCCGTTCCCGCCCCGGCGGACCGTCAGCAGGACCTCACACGGCTGATGAAGGCGGTCATGGAGGCTTCCAAAAAAGGACAGTATCAGTTTTTGGAAAAGGCCTTCGGAATGAACAAGCAGGAACGCCTCCTCCATAAGGAAACCGACGGTTTCGATCCGGTGGAAAACAGTCTGGAGGTGCTGAGGAACAACGCCTCCAACCTCCGCTGGTCGGATTATGCCATGAACTCTTTCGAAAAAAATCCGAAACGGTTTGAAGTCCATGCGAAAACGCAGGACGGCAAAAAAACGCTCCGTTTCTCCATCCTTGCGCAGGGAAAGAAGTATCGGCTCCTTTCCATTGCGGAGGGCTGACAAGGGAACTTCTGTATGGAATTTTTTATCGGAACCGTTCTGATTTTCGCAGGGGTCATGAGCTTCGCGAAGCTGGCTCTGCTGCCGCGGGGGTGGTCGATCGCCGCCGCCTCGGCGCTGGTCCCGTCCGCTCTGCTTTTCCAGGAACGTCTGGCGCAAAGCAGTCTTGCCAACCTGACCCGTGAAATGACTGGCGCGGGCGCCCTGCGGGAATGGTGCGTCCTGCTGGTCGTTCAGGAACTGCTGGTGTGCATCGCAGGCGTCAATCTTCTCTCTGCGGCAGAGGAAGGACGCCGTCCGCCGAAATGGACTTTTGCGGCTTTTCTGCCGTCGCTTCTTCTTCCGGCGGGTGTTCTCTATCTGAAACTGCTCCTGTTCAATTCTCTGCTGGATTGGGATTTCACCATGATCGCCATCGTTCTGGCAATCGTTCTTCCGTTCGCGGGATGGGGAATCACGGAAGGAGTCCGTCTTCTCTTCCCGGAGCGGGAAGTCCTGACGGAAAAACTCTTTCAGGGAGAGCTTCTCTTCATTCTGCTTGGAATTTTTCTGCCGGTGATCCCCGCGCCCGGATTCCAGCCGATCGGGAACGCCTCCTTCGACTGGCTGCACGGAGGGTTGGTTCTGCTTGTGCTGACACTTCCGTCCGCGGTCATCGCACTGCTTTTCACGCTTTACCGAAAATATAAATACAGGAGATTTTTCCATGACGCTCATCACACAGACTCTTAACTGGATCTCAAACGGACTTCTGCTGCCGGTCATTGTACTGCTGCTCGCAGGACTGGGGGCCTCGCTGGTCACTCTCGGCGGATTTGCGTCCCACTTGCTCGCAGCCTTCCGCGAAAGAGGACGGTCACGGAGTCTCATGGAACAGTTCCGCCGAGGAGATTTCTCCGAAAGCGGAGAACCGGGCATGCTTGCCATGCATGTCCGGCGAATGGAACAAACTGGCTGGAACCGGCTGGAGTGCGAAAAGTTCATCAGCGATCTGCGCGCGGAATATGATCGCACTCTGGAACACCTTGGCTTCATGATCAAAATCGCCCCCATGCTCGGACTGATGGGCACCCTGATCCCGATGGGGCCGGCTCTTGCCGGATTGGCCTCGGGCGACATCGGTTCCATGGCCTATAATATTCAGATCGCCTTCGCCACCACGGTGGTTGGATGCTTCATCGCCGGGGTCAATCTGCTGGTCTATTCGGTGAAGCGGCATGGGTTCTCGGACGAAATTTCCAACCTCATCTATCTGCTGGAATGCAGGAACGGAGAGGCGCCGAATGCAAAAGTTCAATGACCGCTTCCGTCCGTCCCCGGACTGCGGCGGACCCGATCCGCGGGAGTGCATGCTCAATCTGTTCGATGTGGCGATGGTGTTTGCCGTCGCGCTGATGTTCGCCTTCGCCATGCAGAGCCACATGACCGAATTTCTCACGTCCAAAGAGGCTACCGTCATCAAGAACGCCGGACGCCCCGACATGGAGATCATCGTGAAAAAAGGCAACAAAGTAACCCGTTACAAGTCGGAAAAAACCACCGGTTCCGGCCGCGGAAAAAAAGTCGGCATCGCCTATCGGCTGGAATCCGGTGAAGTGATTTACGTCCCAGAGGAGGAAAAATAAATGCTTTTCAGTCGATTCGGAAAACACAAAAAACAAGCGATCTTCGCCGGACTCGCTTTTCTCCTTCTGCTCTCCGGCATCGTTGCCTACGAGAAGTGGTTCGCCCCCACCAGAATCGCACTCGTCAACTACCCGGAATATGTTCTCGCCCCCCTGCTGGACCAGGACCTGCCATCCTCCATCGAGGCGGTCCCTGTCGAATGGAACGAGAAGAGCGGCAAGGAATTAAAAAATTACGACATGATCCTTTTCTTCGGAATGGGACTGAACTTCACGGAAAAACAGCAGGAACTCCTCAGGAATCTGAAGAAGCCTCTTTTCGTCACCTCCTCCACCCGCAGGGAGACCGCGCTGAATTCGCTTCCCGACGATGCCGCGTCCGGATTGCGCTCGTATCTGAATCACCTCAACCGGAAAAATTTCCTGCGGATGATGAATTTCATCCGGGTGAAAATCGACGGCAAGACCTTCGGCTCGAATCCTGTGGAACCGGCTGTCGAAAGCGTTCACTCCGGATTTTTTCATTCTTCGGAAGAAACGGTTTTCAAGACCGCCGCGGAATACTGGAACTGGTATAAAAAAGCGGGACGTTACCGCGAAAACGTCCCGGTCGTCTGCGTACTGACCGGAAACGGCGGACGCGAAACCGATGTCCTGATCAACGCCCTCGAATCCAGAAAACTCAATGTGGCGGGCGTTTCCGGAATGGGCCGTTATCTCCCGCTTCTGAAGGAGCTCAAGCCAGATCTGGTGATTTCCATGCCGCACGGACGCCTCTCCTTCGATGATCCGGAAGGCACCATCGCGTTTTTCAAAGAACGCAATATTCCTTTCCTCTGTCCGATCAAGGTCAACCAGCCGTATGAGGAGTTCCTCCGCGACCAGCGCGGTATGACCGGGGGCATGCTCAGCCAAAGCGTCGTCATGCCCGAACTCGACGGTGCGGCCATGCCCTTCGTTCTTTCCGCACTTTTCCGCAACAAACGCGGACTTCAGGAATACCGCATGATCCCGGAACGTGTGGAAACTTTCTGTGAAAGAGTCCGGAAAACGCTTGAACTGAAACGCAAGCCCAATTCCGAAAAGAAACTGGCGATCGTCTACTACAAAGGACCCGGCAAAAACGCCCTGGTCGCAAGCGGTCTTGAAGTCGGCCCGTCGCTGCTCAACACGCTCAAACATTTGCATAGCGCCGGATACAAAACCGGACCGCTTCCCGCCACGCCGGAGGATCTGATCGCACGGATTCAGAAGGAGGCGCCTGTATTCGGCAGTTATGCCGTCGGAGCACGCGAAGAGTTCCTGAAACACTCAAAAACAGTCAATATTCCACGGGAGGAATTTCTCCGCTGGCTCGGCAAAGCCGTCCCGAAGGACCTCGCGGAAGAAGTTGTCCGCACTCATGGAGAAGTGCCTTCCATGATCCGCCTCGGCGCGCTCCGTTTCGGAAACATCCTTCTGATCCCGCAGGGCGCCCCCGGAAGCGGGTCCGATGAAAACACGCTGGTCCACGGCGTCAAACAGATTCCGCCTTATCCTTATCTGGCGACTTATTTCTACTGCCGTTTCGAGTTCCAGGCCGATGCACTCATGCATTTCGGAACCCATGGAAGCCTCGAATTCACCCCATGGAAACAGGTCGCGCTCTCCAATTACGACTGGCCGGACGCCCTCATCGGTGAAATGCCGCACTATTATCTTTACATCATCAACAATATAGGGGAGGCCCTGATCGCCAAGCGCCGCAGTTATGCAACCATTCTCAGCCACCTCACCGCACCGTTTATGAACGCCGATTCCCAAGGCCCTCTCGCACAGCTCAAAGAAAAAATGGACTACTATGAAAAAACCGACAGCGCCATGCTGAAAAATGAGTATGCGAAGTCCATTATTCAAATAACAAAAAAACTCCACATCGACAAGGATCTGAAGCTGTCCGACAACTTTGCGAAAGGGATTCTTTCGGAAGAGGATTTCCACAAAATCCATGAACACATCCATGAAATCGAAGACAGCAAAGTGCACCGCGGCATGTATGTTATTGGACGACCGTACAATTCTTCCGAAGCCCGGGAAACAGCAACGCTGATGACGGTCGACGTCGTGGCATCCGCACTCTTCGATCAGGATGTTGAGGAAGGTAAAGTCACGCCCGAAAAGAAGGATGATCTGCTTTTCTTCCAGCGTGTCTATCTCCCCAAAGCCAGAGAAAAAATCCAGTCAGCCTTCCTCCGTCCCAAAATAACCGTGCCGGAAAAGAAAATGGAGGCAACCGACGCGCAGATGGATGTCATGCTCCAGTCCGGAAAACTTCCGGACGGACGCGATCTTCCGCCCGCCATGCGCGACGCCATGCGCCAGATGAGAAAACATCCCGCCGAAAAAAAAGAGCAGAAACCTGTTCTTCCTCCGGAATATATTGCCGTCCGCGCTCAGAAAGAACTTCTTCTTTCGACACAAGCGGAACTCGACGCCATGCTCAACGCCTTTGCCGGCGGATATACGCTTCCTTCTTCGGGCGGCGATCCGGTCGGCAACCCGGACGCCGTGCCGACCGGGCATAATCTGTATGGAATCGATCCGGACCGCACCCCCACCCGGGAAAGCTATAACGCCGGAAAAAAACTGGGAGAGGCCCTCATTGCGGAAAAACGCAAGCAGACCGGAAAATATCCGAAAAAAGTCGCCTTCTCCCTCTGGGGCGGTGAGTTCATCCGCACGCAGGGCACTAACATCGGTGAAATCTTTTTCCTCCTCGGTGTGGAACCTGTCTGGGATTCCCGCGGACGCGTCGTAGACGTGCGTCTGATTCCGGATGAAAAGCTGAAACGCCCGAGAATCGACGTCGTAATACAGACCTCCGGACAATTCCGCGGCGCGGCCACCAGCCGTATGCGCCTCATCGACAAAGCCGTGCGACTCGCGACAGAAGCCCCCGCCGGAGAATTCGGCAACTATGTCCGGGAAGGAAGCCTGACTGTCGCAAAAACTCTCGTCGCAGGCGGAATGTCCGCGGAAGATGCAAAAAATTATGCAAACGCACGCATTTTCGGCGGAGTCAACGGGAACTTCGGCCCCGGCATCACCGGAATGATCCAATCCGGCGACCGCTGGGAAGATCCAGCCGTCATCGGAGAACTCTATATCCGAAATATGAGTGCGCTCTACACGGATTCGCATTGGGGCGAGTCCGTCAACGGCGTTTTCCGAGCGGCCCTTGCCGATACGGATACCGTGGTTCAGTCGCGCTCCTCCAATTCCTGGGGACCGCTCTCACTCGACCATGTTTATGAGTTCACCGGAGGCATCAGCCTTGCGGCGAAACAAGTCACCGGAAAAAATCCGGACGCCTACTTCAATGATTTGCGCACGCCCGGACGCGTTCGCATTCAGGAAGCCGGAGAAGCCGCCATGGTCGAAGCCCGAAGTACGCTTCTCAATCCGAAATATCTGAAGGAGATGCTCAAGGAAGGACCGTCCGCGGCTGGCACATTCGCGGAAGCGTTTCGAAATACTCTCGGATGGGAAGTCACTCGCCCCGGAATGATCGACGATCATCTCTGGGAAGATTATAAGCAGGTCTTTGTCGATGACTCCCTCCGGCTCGGCATGAAGGAATTCTTTGAAAAGAAAAATCCTTACGCCCTTCAGGAAATGACCGGCGTCATGCTCGAATCCATCCGCAAGGGCTATTGGAAAGCTTCGCCGGAAACCACCCGTCAACTGGCGGAACGCCATACGGAACTGATCCGGAAATTCGGCGCCGGATGCGGCGGTTACACCTGCAATAATTCAAAACTTCGCGAACTGATCGGCAGCCAGCTCCAACAGAATTCCGCGAAAAACGAATATAAACAGGCCATCGACAAAGTTCGCAACCGTCCGACCGAACCGGCGAAGGAAGTCTCCGGACAAACGCTCAAGGAAAAGAAGATCACACTGCAGAAGGAGCCGGGAAAGGAAAATCCGAAAAAAGCATTGGGCTGGATTGGAATTCTCGTGTTGATCGGAATTACGGCAATGCTAATCGGAAGCCGCCGCTCTTCAAAAAAATGAGTTAACCCGGCACGAAAATGCGCCGGAATCAGGAAAATCAAACTGAAATGGATTGAAAAAAGAAGGGAATGCATACGAATCTTGAATGAAAACAGCCGCCTTTCTGACGGGATGATCTGCATTCTCCTCTTTCGGTCTCCGCTCTTCTGTTCTGAAAAATCCACAAAACGCCGGGTTGGATATTCAGCAGGAGAATCGGAGACCGTTTTTTTTTCAACAGAAATTTCGCTTCAGAGGGAATCGGGAAAAGAGCAGTTTCCTTGTTGCAATTGCGTCTGATATCCACCGGAACTTCATTTTCGACGGGAATTGTTTTACAATCGCTGCGGGCTACGTATCCTTGATTTGAGTCAGCCATTCAGTAGTCCAAAATCAATCGGGAACATCAAAGGTGCGAAAAAATCAGGTCACTACCAATAATTTTCGAAGTTCAAATGAAAACCATAATATAAAGGGAGCCTCTTAAAATATCTTTTTATGAGGCCGAAGGTATTTCGACCTGCCGCTT
>CAYWZD010000150.1:0-8701 GCA_964462755.1 uncultured Victivallales bacterium
ATCCGCAAGGCATTGGAACTTCTGGAAAGCAATCCGCCCGGAAGCCGCAAAACACTTGAGAAACTGCATTCGATTTTGAAAGACTGATATTCCAAAAACACGGGGAGGAGGAGAGCGAGAAATCCCTTCCTCCCCATGACGAGTCAGACTGCTTGCTGAACCTGGAGTGGGCGCTGCTGTCATGGAAAGTGATGCACCCATTGACAGCTATTACCGCATCCCGGGAGCTCCGGACATTCCAGTCCGCCTCCCGGCTTTTCCTTACCCTTTTGAAGTTGAAGGTGCCCCTATGATAATGGAAACATGGAAAAAGTGAAGTCAAGCCATTTTTTCTACCCCCTTTTGCCTGGCCCCATTATGGGGCCATTTCCTTTTTTTACGCTCGACGTCATCGTCCCGGAGAGGAACGGCATGACTCTCAAACAGAACGCCGTCATCCGTGTGATCCACAACGATAGAAAATGGACGGACATGCTGGTCACGGGGCAAGCGGCCAATCTGACCAATCTTGCGAAAAAGCTTGGCCTGGCCGCGCCCTACGTCACGCGCATCCTCGGACTGGTCAATCTCGCTCCGGATATCGTCGAAGCCGTCTGTAGCGGAAGCGAGCCGGAAGGAGTCTCCCTCGCGCATCTCGTCAAGGGGTTCCCCGACGACTGGGAGGAGCAGAGAATGGTAATGGGATTCCAGAACCAGTAGGAACATTTTCAGAACAGTGATATATCTATCCAGACAATCCTACAACATAATCCGTTCTGCAAGAACCCATGCGGCGGGATGCTGGATTCCAACCTTTTCCGGGTATCACGCGCCAGACCGTTTCGGAGAACTTTATCTGGTCCCGAAACACTGAAAAAGTTATGAGGGGGGGAAATAAAGTTTTGCTCGGGTCGGGTTATCTACGAGGCGATCCCCATGAAATAAGCGTAAGCGTAAAGATTAATATCGGAACTCGTAACCATAAGAGGCGCCAGAAAGGCATTCTCTTCAATAAAAAGGAATCGAAATGGAAAAGAAACAAATGCAATTGTTGCACGGAATGTCTGTAGAACTACAGTATTTCTGTGACACAGTATCGTTTTTTTGCCGGACGATTGTTCAGTAATTATACCACATTCCAGACGAGCCTCTGCCCAACTGCTTCCGCCCAGTTTTTCATTCCGGTGACCGGATAGCAGTGTAAGGATTCTGAATGCCTTTGAAGGGGCGTTCAAACAGTGCTCCGGAGTATGTGATTAGTATATTCCTGTGTAACAAGGACGGATTGATGCGCCAAAATTCGGATATCCGCCCGGAAGAATCCGGGCTCCGGTTCGGAAGTGATTCTGATTTCCTTGTCCGCAACAAAAAGACGACAGGGACGGGAAGAATAAAAACGCAATGCTCCATGTCCGGGTTTGCTTGCGGCAAAGGAAAGCGAATCAGGTGTGCTTGAGACCGTTTTGATTGCAATTCCGGTAACCCCCAGAAGTGTCGGACGGGTGAACGGTTCTGCCGAACGCCGGATTTTGAGGACATGGCGTTTCCCGTCGTTCAGGAACCCGAGATCAAAAGGAATTTGGAGGGTTCCTCGCAAAACCTTTCCATCGAGCTCGACAAAATCAAAAAATCTTCCCCGTCCGGAGACATGGAGGTCATAACCTGCGAAATTTTCGATCTCGATCTTCCGGAAATCTTCGCAGGGAACCAGTTGAAGTCCTCCCCGATGGATTCGGATCGGGGAAAGCCCCTCGAACAAAGCGCTCTGGGCTCCCGTCGCGGCAAACGCCTGAAAGTCCGCGCGCTGGGTTTCGTTGCCGTAACAGCCGCCGAGATTGAAGGTCTCCACGGCGTTTGCGCACGCGGTGAATTCTTTCAAACAGGAGGCCATGATCCGCCACGCATCCTCGACCCGGTTGGCATCGCGCCGGAGTTTGCATTCGTGGCCGAGGTGCTGGTTCATGTGGACATGCCGCCACATTTCGCAGGGGACAGCGCTGTCGAAGGGAACGGCGCTCATCCCCATCGGATGAAAGAGCTTGTTGATCTGGAACTCCGCGAGTCGAGGCAAGGTCCGGAACAGCAAAGCTTCGCCGTGCGGGTAGTCCAACGCAAGCGTGTTAGAGTTCTGATAATTCTTGCATACCGGGTTCAGGTTGTCGTCGATCCCGGCGTAAAGATAGCCGTCTCCGGCGTTAAAAAAATACTTCTCATAGGAGGTCTGGATTTTCGCGGCTCTTTCGGCCATTTCGTCGGCGAATTCCGTTTCTCCGCGTTCCAATGCCATGTTCTCCACACAGCGGCATGCCCCGTAATACCATCCGTTGATACAGACCGGATAAAAAAAATCGCTCAATCCGATTTCGGAGGGCACGTCCACGCCGGCGCTGATCCGGGCAAGGACAAATCCCGTTTCCGGATGGCTCATCCGTCCGGAAAATTCCATAAAACGCCGGATGAACGGCCAGGCCTCGGCAAGAATGGTCCGGTCTTCCGGCACGTAGGCCAGATACTCGTCAAGTGCCAGAACGACCTGCGCCGCGGCAAAGGCCATGGTATGCATCAGCGGATAGTCAAAGGTGTAACGGAGCAATCTCCGGGCATTATCCAGTTCGTTGAGATACAGAAAGCTGCGGATCGGATAGATGTGGTCCCATAAAATGAAGAAGCCGTATTTGTGGGCAGCGGCCCGGATGCACGTTTCACGGCGGTTCGGATTCCGGGCAATCAGCAGCGCCTCCAGCGAGGGGGCGGCAAGTTTTAGAAACCGGTCGGCATCCGGGAGGGTTTCCATAAAAACATGCGGACGTTTTTTTTCGATTTTCCGCAGTCCCCGGCGATAGCGCGGCCAATGGGAAGCGGAGTCCCTCAAAAGGGTCTGGGCACGGCAAATCGCGGAAGCGGAAGAGGGGGCGAGCGAGATGACAAAATGAATGGTTTTTTCTGAAGAGACGTCGCATTCAAGATGTTTTTGACCGGGGGTTTCACGGAGTCGCAAAGGGAGATTTCCTGTCAGGGCGAAACTCAGATCCTTTTGTCCCTGGCAATAATCGATGTGCATGGTCTGCATCAATGCATTTTGCGCCGGGTCGAACGCGACCGGCGTCCGTGTTACGGAAGCGGGGGCGTCTGCGAAAGGAAGATCCGGATTGAAGTCCGGGTCGAGAAAACGTTTTGGAAAGGTGCGGACGCCCCAGGAAAGGGTTTTGTCCGCGTATTGGTTTTTCAATGAGGCGAGCGTTGGAGCGGGCAGATGCGCCAAATCGAGGGAAACAATGAATTTCTGCGCGTTTTCTTTCAGTCGGAACGTAAAAAACACCGCATCGTCTAAAAGCAACATGGAGTATTCACGGGAAGCCACTCCCGAAGGAAACAACTCGAGGTCCCGCAGGGGCGCAGGAACGACTTTGCCGTCCGCGTCCTCGATGTGAAAGGAAAGTCCGGGACCGTACAGCGGACGATTGTGCAGGGGACAACTCTTGCTCAACACAGGAGTTGCGACGCGGTCGGGATACATTTTCCCGCCGCATTCCAGAATGTCGATCCGGTCGATGCCGTTGACCCCGCCGTAACGTTCCAGCGATAATGACAGCCCGTTGCCCACGAAGACGCGGAATTCTTCGGGAAGGCGTTCAAATTGGATTCCAGCGGAATGCATGTCTTGAAACTCCTGAAAAAAGACATCGGAGGGAGATCTGAGAATCCGTCCCGCCTCCGATGTCGCAAGAACGATTATTTTTTCTTGTTTTTGACCACGGTGATGCGATCGATCCAGATCGTCCCTTCGTCGCCGGGAGTCTTTTCATTGAAAGCCTTGCCGGTGAATTTGAGCCGGGCATAGGCCCTGGCGTCGAGCATGTCGCCTTTGCCGGTGAGTTTTGCCTGGACTCTCCACGAACGGGTCAGATAGATGTAACAGTTGTCCTGAAATTTCGTATCGCCGATCAGATACCAGTGATATTTGCCGTCGGTCGGAATTTCCTTGACATCGGTTTTTGCCATGACTTTGGCGGTTTTCGGATGATAGATTCCCATGTGCATCGGAGGCGCGTAATAGTTGGGGTTCATTTTGACGTCGAACTTGAGGGCCGCACCATTTTCCGCATCCCGGTCCATTCCTGCGCTGAGGGCGATGTCCGGATAAGTGCGGAGCATGTCGACGGGGAAGTCAATATAGTCCTCCTTGGCAAACGGACCCGGGGGGACGTAATGTATCGGAGAGAATTCGATCTTGCTGATCTCCTGCTGCATTTCATCGAGGTGCCGTTTGGGATTTTTGTAGCGTTTGACCCATTCCGGCCAGCTTGCGCGGAGACGGGCCGCGATCTTTTTGCGGTCGATGGGGAAAGTCTCTTCCGTGTTGCCGCGCTTTTTCCATTCATCGAAATAGTAGCGAATCTGACGGCCGCTCAAAATATCGATTCCGAGACGCGCGCGGCGGACGCGGGCGAGAAGCACTTTGGACGATCCGGCTTTTTCCTCCGCCTGATCGAACAGTTTATGGCATTCAAGCAAGGTGTCCAGATCGATGTAGCGGTAGTCCTTGTCCAGAGCGTTGAAGGTGATGTTGGGGCGATTTTTCTTTGCAGCGGCGAAGAGTTTTTCGCGGACCGTGCGGATATAACCGCCGGCTTCTCCGTAATAGAGGGGATAAAAGGTGTCAAGAAGTTTGTTCAGGTCGCGGCAGGGGTTCTCCATGAACTTCAGTTCGAGCCAGAGTTTGAGGTCATACATGTCGGCACGGTCGGCGATTTCATGCTCCCAGAACATGCCTCGGACTTTGTGGTCCGCGTAGAAACGGTGCAGTTCCGGGTAGGTCAGTTCCGAAGCGACCGGCAATTCATAACTGTGATAGGCCAGCGCATAATCCCAGATGAAAAGTGTCTTGGAAATATCCGACCAGCGTTTGACCGTTTCCCGGAATTTTCTGCTTTCCGGCGCCATGATGCCGAGCGCCGTATTGGAGCCGATGTCGCAGAGTTTGATGATGACATTGTCCGCGGGCCGGACGCCGCCGAGGGGAGGCGCTTCGGTATGCTGATAGGCTTCTGTGACGATTCTGACGTGGGGATATTCTTTGCCGACAACGGCGGCGATGTCATTGACGAAATTCAGAAGGACACCGGATTCGCCATACTTTTTGACGGCTTCAAGACAGCGCGGGCACTGGCAGGAATTGTAGTTGTCGTTCACGCCGATGTCATAGAGGATTGGAGGTTGGGCGCCCAGGGATTTGGCGGCGGCAATATTGCTCTTGATGTATTGGAGCATCTTGTCCTGCACGATCTTTTTGACTTCCGGATGGGTAAGACAGGGCTGTCCTTCGAATTGTCCCGCAAGACGTTTGCCGTCGCGAAATGAAAAATAGTCGGGATGAGTCTTGAGATATTTCTCCGGAGGGATATAAAGGTTGAGCGTATGGGTATGGTAGGGAGAACCGTAGACGAAATCGCCTCCGTATTCCCTGGCAATCGGAATCGCACCGCAGGCGTTGGCGCGGTTGCGGGCGAAAAAGCGTCCGTGGTCCGGCACTTCCTCGTTGCGGTAGGCGTCGCGGTACATCAGGACAGGTTTGTCCCGGCGGTCAATTGCGCCAAGCTTGACGTTCGAAGGAGTCGGGACATATTCCTCGGTCGGCGACCACCAGTGGACGTTGAGGCAGTCCTCCAGAAAAATATAAACTCCGTAGAGAAGCCCGCGTCCGGAACCGCCGATGGTCAGGGTGTCGCCCTGACTTTTCAGGAAGTAACTTTCCTCAGGCAGATTCCGCTCCTGAACCAGACGGATGTTCTTGATGACGTGCCCGTCAATTTCAAGGTTGCCGGAGAGGACTTTCCCGAGATAGTTCACCAGTTCGTCCTGAGCCGTGCGGTCGGAAGAGAGGGGACGGTCTGGCAGATGGACGGTAATGTTTTTGACGGTTTTCGGACTGGCGTTCACGGCGTCGCTGACCAGGGAAATGTCATCGAAATCGCTTCCGCGCGCCGAATCGAAGGAGCGGAGAAGCAAATAGGCGGAAACGGCTTTTGCGGGGACTTTACCGGAAAAAGTGTTCTCCTTCCATTCATCGGCTTTCGGGAGGCCGAACTGCGCGGTCGGCGCAACGTTCTTGCCCGCCTTGTCGCGCCAGAGGATGTAGCAGAACCCGTGCGTGCCGCGATGCTTCAACTTGAGCGTGAAATCAGTGCCCTCGCGCACTTCGAAAAGTTGACTGGAGGCATCGGCATAGGCTTGTTTCGGGTCTTTGACATTGCGGAAAAAATGATTGTCTCCTTCTTTTTCGTAACGGTATGTTCCGCGCCAGTTTGCGGCTTCTCTGGCATTGACCGGATCGGGACGTTCGAGCGATCCGTTTTCGATCAGCTCGGCTCCGTGAGCACAGAGGATACAAGCCAGCAATCCGGGAATGGATGAACACAAAAAGGATGCTCTCATCATTTGCCTTTCCGAGGTTTCGTTTTGCCTCATGATAGTGAAGAACTTGAAACGTGAATCCGGTTTTATTTATGGAAGCGTGCGAATCTTGCCGTCAGACCATTCGTAGTATTTCTGGGTGGCGGCATGACCGTCGAGGAACAGCGAATTGGCATTTTGACTATGCCGGAAACCAATCGTGTCATACTGGACGTTCACGATTCTGGAATTTGAAATATTCTGTATGAAACAATAAAAAGAGGTGCTTGAAGCGTGCTTCATATAGGCGTCGCTCATCATGGTTTTTATACTGGGGCTTTTGACGGAAACAATCTTGATTGCCGGAAGGGAAGAAGTTCCCGCATACAGGTTATAGACATAATTCGAACGGGTGGGACTGTTCGTATAAAGCGTCTCAGCCGGACATGTCATCAATTTCACCGGGGTGGCGGTGCCGCTCTTGCTCCAGTTGCCCTCGCCGAAAAGGAGATTGCCGTAATAGGTGTGCCATGTGTAGGAAATATTGCAGGGAATGATGTAGTCATCGTTGGACTGATTGTAGAGAGCCTGGTGTGTTCCCAGCTGTTTCAGATTGGAGAAGCAGCTGATCGCCTTTGCCTTGTCGCGAGCCTTGTTCAACGCCGGCAGCAGAAGACTGGCCAGAATCGCGATGATTGCAATTACGATAAGAAGTTCAATCAAAGTAAAACACCTCTTCCTTTTTGATCTGAATACATAATCCATCCTTGCGGCGTTCATGTTTTTATCCTCCTTATGGCTGACCATTCACAAAGTTCTGGGTTCTGGTGAAAACGGAATCGCGGAGAATCATCTCCGGTTCTATGAGAAGCTGTTCCGGCGGGAGATTTTTCTTCCCGGCCCGACGGAGAACCATATCCACCGCTTCCCGGGCGATCCGGCCGGTCGGCTGACGCACGGTCGTAAGAGACGGAATCACCTGTTCTCCCTGCCACAATCCGTCGAATCCGACCACGGATACATCCAGGGGCACGTTGATACCCATGAATTTGAGCGCATAAATGCACTGAACGGCAAGACCGTCAGCTACGGCCAGAATCGCATCCAGCCTCGGGAGTTTCCGGATATGGGATTCCAGCAGGGGACGGATATCGTAGGCATCCTTCGGATCCGTGGTGACCAGTTCATACTGAGAATCGAGCGGGATGCCGTTCTTCATCAGAGTGTCCCGGAAAGCCTGCTGACGCAGCAGGAAAGGAAGAAAAGAATAATAAGTGTTTGAAGAACCGATGTAAAGGATATGGCGATGTCCGGTGTCGATCAGATATTGCGTCGCTTCGGCAAAACCGGCGGCGTGATCGGTGGAGACATACGATTCCCCGAGACGTTCCTTCTTGAGGTCGACCCCGACCAGATTGGACAAAGTATGAACTCTGTCCCAATTGGATTTCGACAGCTTCATCTGGTCCACACTGGAATAAAGAACTCCCGTATAAGAGGATTGTCTTTCAAGAAACATTTCAAGCGCCTTTGAATTGGTGGCTGAAATGTAGTCGAGCCGAAGATCCTTTTCGGCGGCATAGGTCGAGACTTCCTGAAAGAGTTCGAAATACACCTGCTCGGTAATGCCTTCGCCCCCCAGCCAGGCGATCCGCAGGGAAGAAGACGATTGGTTTTCTTGCAGGGCTTTTGCATTGATACGGCTCTGCTGTCCCTGCCGCTTGTCGAGAATTCCTTCCTTTTCCAGTTCCGCCAGCGCATTGCGGACCGTGTTGCGGCTGACGGAATACTCTTTCATCAACACCGATTCCGAAGGCAGAAAAGACGAATCCTTCAACTCACCGGAACGAATCTTTTCAATCAGATTCATTTTCAGCTTCCAGTATTTTGGCTGCCCCTCTTTAATTGGCGAAATCATAAGAGTATTCCTGATTTGTCCCTTGTTGGTATAAGTATAGCACAAGCTTCAGGGATGTCAAGAGGCTAAAGCATATTTTTTACAAAAAAATTTTTAAACATATAGAAGTATCAGATGGTGTGTCCAACACAAAGCGATATTTTTTTATTCTTTGAAAAACTTTCCGTCAATGTGTTGGAGTAACCTCCTTGTTGTCGAGGCCATGAAAAAAGTTCGAAAAAGCGTTTTTGCGCTCGGTCGGAATGGTTCGTCGAAATTCCGGGAAATATGGGACTTGATGGAGCGTTGATTTTCAGCGGGTTGTAAATTGACTCGTTGACCTCATAAGCATTGTTGCATAAATAATTATATTAATGATTTCCAGATGCCCAATCCGACATTCAAAGGAGTGGCGAGTCTTCCGTTGATTTT
>CAYWZD010000151.1:0-8682 GCA_964462755.1 uncultured Victivallales bacterium
CGGCCCGGGAAAAAGCCCGCGACATCAGCTGCCGGAGCAACCTGAAACAGTTCAATGTCGTTGCCGCCATGTACCTCAACGACAACCGGGATACGGTTCTGAAGAATTCTTTCCAAAGTGTCGACAGCGACAATTCCCACCGCTGGTTCGCGCGGATTTACGATTACCTCCACAATAACTATAAACTTTACCGCTGTCCAAACGATACCAACGCCCGGTATGTCAAATCGCGGCCGATCTCCTATACTCTGAACGACTATGAATCGGCCGGATCGACTCTCCGCTGGTGGCCGGCCGGGTTCAAAACGGGACGGATTCCCAACACATCCTGCATTCTCTTCACATGCAATGTCAACAAACCCTTGAGTGTGGATTCCCAATCCGCTCTCCTGATGCAGACCAACGGAACCTGGTGGGCCAACGACATGTGCAAGGGATACAACTATACACATAGCGATCCGTCTCTGTTCGAGGTCGGGCGCTTCCACTCCGGCGGAACCAATTTCGCGCGTCTCGACGGCTCCGTGACGCACTACTTATGGAGTCAGTACATCGGCCATTTCGATTCTCCTGCGGGCCTCAAGCAAACCTCGAAAAACGTCTGGTGCGCCGATCCCACTGCTCTTTAAACTCAATTCCAATGCCAAGGAGGTAATTTCATGAAACCCTTGTTTGCAACTCTGATTCTTAGCGCCGCTTTTTTGGTCTGTGCGCAGACTTCCGCCCCGAAAGTCATTACCGCGAAAACGGAGGTTGCCGGAAAAATCGAATCCGCCGGAACCTTGAAACTGAAGGCGTCCATGGACAAGCTCAACGGCTGGTTCTTCGTGGACTTCCTCGATGCACAGGGCGCGCCGGTTACCTCCATTCGTTTCGATCCGCAGAAAATGATCGCGGAAGGAGAATACACCTCCTATGAAAAGGGCATTGCGGCGGATGAGAAGGCCGATTTCGAAATCCGCACGGTCAATAACAATTACTGCGTGCTTTTGAATGGAAAACCGGTCAAAAGTTTTACTCCGAAAAAAGACGGTAAAATTGCATGGATCGCGCTGCGGCCCCAGTCGATCAATCTCTCCCTGTATTCCTCTGAATGGAAAAACGATCCGGCCCTTCAGAACAATTTGTTTCTGAAAGCGGACAAGGGCGTTTTCGGACAGGACATTTCGGAAACGGTCCCGGCAGGCGACTTCGAATTGACCTTCCGTTTCCGTCCCGTGAAAACCGCCGAACAAGTGAACCACTACGGTGTATCCCTGAATTCCTCGAAAGCCGGAGAGGGAAAAATACAGATTGTATTCTGGGACAAGGGATTCCAGATGATCCACGGAAAGAAGGCCAAATGGCTGAAGGACTTCGATCCGAAACTGGACGGACAATGGCACGACTTCAAGCTCAAGAAGACCGACGCCGATTTCTATGAGATATTCCTTGACGGAAAACCCGCCGGCTCCTTCGATACGGAACTGGCGCCGGGCGGCAAAATCGGGTTCTGGACTTATGGAAACTGGACGCTGGATGTCGAAAATATCCGGATCGCCAAAACAGCAAAGGAATAACTCAGCATGAATCTTTTCGACAGACACTGGATGGGTTTTTGTCTTTTTTCTCTGTCCGCATCCCTGATGGCGGCTTCCGCCGTACCGGACTATTACTGGAGTGCGGATGATACCGCTGAAATTCAGACTCCGGACGGAAAACGCATCGCTCCCCTGAAACAGGAGGGGGTGACCTATGCGCCCGGCATTCAGGGGAAGGCGTTTCAGGTCGGCGGGATCAAGGACCTGCGGTACAATGCGGAAAAAATGTTCGAAGACAAAGGGTCGCTTTCCTTCTGGATCGCGCCCGGATTCAACGGATGGGAAAGCCACGGCGTCTATTGTCTGCTGATGTTCCTGAAAACCGGGGGAGCGGTGACTCCCTTCTCCTGGATGCACATTTATCAGGGGACCTGTTTTTACATCCCCACGGAGTCCGCCGATGTGGAAAACAACATCCGTTTTTACCAGACGGCATCCTTCGGGGACTGGATGCACTTTGCCGTCACGTGGGGCGATCGCAACTGGTGCACGGTCTACTGCAACGGGCGTCCCGTTTCCGCAAAGCGGTTTTCCGGAACCGATTTCAGCCGCATGAAGGAACTGATTGTCGGAACGGTTCCCGGAAAATGGGAACCGTTCAAAGGATGTCTTGACGAGATCAAACTGTATAAAAGGGTCATTACTCCCGAAGAGGTTTTTGCGGAATATGCCAGTCACGCCGTTTTCGATTTCGTCTGCGACCGGGAAATATTTTCCGCCGGGGAGAAGATCACGCCGGAACTGGTCGCAGCCCCGCTTGGAAAACTGCACGGAGACATCCTCCCCTCCCGTCCCGTAATGCCCTCTTCCGGCGATGTGGCGCTTTCCCTGCTCGACGACAAGGGAAAAACGCTGTCCGAAAAACAATGGAAGTCCCTGACGGTCTCGGACTGGACAACTCTTCAGCTTCCGCCGGTCACTCTGTCGCCGGGAACTTATCGTCTGGTGGCCCGGGCGCGGAACGGAAGCCGGACGCTTCAATCCACGTTCCGGATCATCGTTTCGGATATGAAACCGGAAGTCGCGCCGTCCGGTGAACTTTATCTCGGAAAACCCTTTTTTACGAAGTCCGGAGTTGACTTCGCCGCCGCGCCCGCGGGAAAGGAAAGGACGCTGGACGGACAGTCTTATCTGGAGGCGGGCGATAAAAAGGACGCCCGGATTTTCTGCGAAGTGGACATCCCGGAACAATATGCGAACGGACAACGTCTTGCCGTGGAAATCGAGTGGCCGGACGACAAGCCGCGCGCGATGGGATTGTATCTGTATCCACCCAAAGACAGCGGCTCCCAGATTCGCGACCGTCTCGGCGGCGGCATTGCGGCAGGAAATGAATTTCCGAATTCGGGAAAGATGCGGAAATGCCGCTATTTCTTCCACGCCGGACACAAGAAATATCTGTTCGAAACCCGAACCATGATCGGCGGCGCGCCGGGCGCCATTGCCTCCCTGACGGTCCGCCCGGTGGAAGGACCTCTGCCGAAGTTGGACATCCGGCTTCCGAAAGGTCTGCCCGGCCGTTCGATCGGGCATCTCGACGAAGACCAGAGCTTCGACTACAACCTCGACTGGGACAACACCCGTCCGAAGCTCAAGGATGATTTGAAGGTCGATCCGAAAATACTCAAGCTCCTCCGCGAATATTACGCCTACACCGGACAGAATTTCCTTGCCTTGCCCTTGCTCCGTTATGACTTCACCAATTATACCAGAGGACCCTACCGGACGAGAGGAGGAGCCCCGCCTTTTTCCGACGCCGCCTGCTGGGGCGATTCTCTTGCGAAAGATGCCATCGACTTTGTCGCGATTTTCAACATCATGTCTCCCCCGGAACTTCAGGATGCCAGGCAGAAGCGTTCCTTTGCGAAAAAAGGAATGTTCACCGCCACGCCCGACGGGATCATGGAAAGCAATACCGGCAACAATCCGGTGCATCCGGAGAACCGTCGCCTCATTCTCTCCGAAATCCGCGATTTCATGGCACGTTTCGGAAAGATGAACAACCTCAAAGGCATCGATCTCTGGCTGGAATGGGGCTCCATCGGATTCAGGACCCTCGAATACGGATATGATGATTTCACCGTCTCCCTGTTTTCGAAGGAAACCGGCGTCAAGGTTCCCGAATTCACGGAAAGCCCCTATAAAAAACGGTATGAGTTCCTGACCGCGGAGCCTCAGCGAACCAAGTGGCTCGCATGGCGTGCGGAGAAGACCACGGAGATGATCCGGGCTGTCCGGAAAGAAATCGATCAGGTGCGTCCCGACCTGCCGCTCTATGTTTCTTCCATGGTTCCGTTCGGGGAGAAACAGGATATGGAGACGGATTCCATGGATGTTGTGTACCGTCTCTATGAGAATAAGGGAATCGACCTGAAAAGCATCGGCGGCATTCGGAACACGACGTTTGTGCCGATGCGCGATCCGCTGCGCGGCCTCTGGCAGAGACACTGGGACGGGACCCTAGTTCCCAGTGAGGAAACCCTTTCCAACGCGGCGCAACTGCGGAAATTTCGCAATCCGGACCGGAATTTTGTGAACAGCTACCGCCTCTACTTTGAGACCTTCTCCGTCTCGCCGATGCAGAAACAGTATCCGGGCACTTTCCAGAACATCGACCTGAAAGGGAACGGGCGCTTCTTCCTGAAGGACCTGATCGAGTGTCTGGCTTTCACCGACGCGCAGAGAATCGCCGTCGGCGCCCAGCCGCTGGCCTCGCTCGGACGCGAGGATGAAATGCGCGAATTTGTCCGCGCCTACCGCGCCCTCCCGGCGCTGCCGTTCACGGACATCCCGAAAGCGGAGGACCCCGTGACCGCGCGGTACCTCCCGACAGACAACGGAACGTATCTCTACGCCGCAAACCGGATACATGGCGACTGCGAAATCGTGCTGAGGATTCCGGGCGTTTCCGCGGCGGAAGACCTTTCCACCGGTCATTCCGCGGAAGTGAAAAACGGACTTCTCTCCATCCGCCTGAAACCGTTCGAATTGCGTTCGTTCCTGATTCCGGGCAAAGTCAAACCGGTTTTCGAAGCGGTGCATGTCTCCGGCGCCTTCAAAAAGGAACTGGAGGAACGGATCGCCCACTTCGAAAAGATGCTGGAAGCGATGGGAAAAAACGCCTCTCCGCTCGCCGCGTCGCGGATCGCGCTCTGCCGCAAACTTTTTGCGCAAGGCGCGTATGCTGAGGTTCACCGTCTGCTGTTCTCGAAAATTGTGCTTTCTCTGGAAAACGATGCAAAGGCCTATTCCGCCGGATATATCCAGCAGCAGCGGAAAATGCTGGAAGAGTCCCATATCGCGGTCAACTGCGGTTCGCCGGATTTCTTCCGTACCGCTTCCGGCGCGCTCTTCTTCCCCGATCAGCCGTGGAGCGCTTCCTCGTCCTACGGATATGCCGGAAAAATCCAGACGGTGATCCGGAGCACGGACGCCATGCCGGAAAATGAACTCAAGGAACTGTTCCTTTCCGAGGCGTATAGAATCGGCGGATACAAGTTCCGTCTTCCGGCGGGACGCTACACCCTGAAAATGCTGATGAGGCTTGGTTACAATCCCGCCCGGAAACCCGGCACCTTCGTCGTCAATATCTCCGTCAATGGAAAGTCCGTGAAGAAAGATCTTGACATTTTCAAGGTGGAAGACCCGAAAACCGGGTTCTGCACACTGGCTTTTCACGGGGTGACGCCTGTGAACGGGGTGCTCTCGGTCGGCATCGAACCGGCCGATTCGAGAGACTCCAGCGTCTGTCTTCTGAATGCGATCGAGGTCCTGCGGGAAAGATAGAGCAGAACCCGTATGGAATCATTTATTCTTCTTGATTTTCATACATTTCCCCGCTATATTCATTTTCATTCGTCCAAAAGAAAGTGTATCGAGTTTATAAATGACTGAGGAGCCATGATGAAGAACCTTCAGAATGACAGAGTCTGGAATGCGAAATGGGTCGGAGCCGGATTTACGCATGTTTCCTTCAAGGCGGCGGCGAAGCCCGCTCCGTTTTTCAGGAAGTCGTTTTCTTTTGCCGGCAAGGGAAAGAAGGCGGAGGTGTTTTTCTGCGGACTGGGCTGGTCCGAACTCTACCTCAACGGGAAAAAGGTGGGCGACAGCGTCCTCGATCCCGTCGTTACGCAGTATGACCGCCGCAGCCGCTATGTCCGTTACGATGTGACGAAGCTCCTGAAGAAGGGGGAAAATGTTTTCGGCGTCATTCTCGGCAACGGCTGGTACGACTGTTCCACAAATGAGGTCTGGCACTTCGACAAGGCGTCCTGGCTGGATTATCCCAAGTTCATCTTTGAACTGGAACTGGACGGTAAACCCGCATTGCTTTCCGATGCCTCGTGGAAATGTCTGCGCGAGGAAGGCCCGATTCGTTTCAACGAACTCCGCAACGGGGAATTCTATGACGCGCGCAAGGAACCCGGCGACTGGTCCGCGCCCGGATTCAAGGAGACAGGATGGGGGGCCTCCGTTATCGTTCCCGGTCCCGGCGGAATCCTGACGGAACAGACCATGCCGCCCTGCAAGGTCATGGCCCGGATTTCTCCCGCTGCAGTCTACAAGTCCTTCGACGGCGCGAAAATCTACGACATCGGCCAGAACATCACCGGCTGGGCCCATATCAGGGTCAAGGGCGCGGCGGGCGCGGAAATCAAGCTGCGCTACGCGGAAAAGATCAGCGCTTACAAGGATCAGATTCTTCAGGACAACATTTCCAGCTATATCAAGTCCGGCGAGACCCAGACCGACCGTTATACGCTCAAAGGCGGCGCGGCGGAAGAATGGGAGCCGCGTTTCACCTATCACGGATTCCGGTATGTGGAAGTCTCGGTGACGGGCGAGGCGGAAATCCTCGGACTCGAAGGCTGTCTGGTGCATACGGCATTCCGGTCCCTGACGGAGTTCAAGAGTTCCGACGCGATTCTGGACAAATTGTTCGAATGCACCCGCTGGAGCTTCATCGACAACTTTACGGGAATCCCGACGGATTGTCCGCACCGCGAGAAGAATGGATGGACGGGCGACGCCCTGCTGGCCGCCGAAACGGGACTTTTCATGTTCGACATGGCCTCCAGCTATCACGACTGGGTGCAGACGATCGCCGACGCCCAGCGTCCCAATGGCCAGCTTCCCGGCATTGTCCCGACCACCGGCTGGGGGTACAACTGGGGCTCCGGCCCGGCATGGGACAGCGCGTTCATCCTCATTCCGTGGTATGTCTACCTCTACAGCGGCGAGACGCGCATCCTTGAAGAAAACTATGAAAAGATGAAGCGCTACATCGAGTTCCTCGGCACGCTGGCGACCGACCATATCGTCAGCTTCGGACTCGGCGACTGGTGCCACGTGGACATCTCCCGGATCACCGATGTGCGCGTGACCTCGACCGGCTACTATTACGCGGATACCGTCGTCATGATGAAGTGCGCCGAACTTCTGGGACACAAGGACGACGCCAAAGCCTTCCGCACTCTCGCATCCGAAATCAAGGATGTCTTCAACAAGACGTTCTATCACGGAGACGGGGTTTATGCCAAAGGAGAAATGACGGCGCTCGCCTGTGCGCTTTATCAGGGGCTCTGTCCCGAAAAAGAGTGCGCGAAAACCGCCGCGAAACTGAACGAGGTGGTCCTTGCGAACGGATGCCGCACGGACTTCGGAATCCTCGGGGCGAAATATGTTCCGCGCGCCCTCGCCGACTACGGATACGCGGAGACCGCCTACCGTCTGATCACGCAGCCCGCATTCCCCGGCTGGGTCGACTGGATCAATCACGGAGCCACAACACTCTGGGAGGCGTGGGGAGGCGGCTCTTCCCTGAACCACATCATGTTCGGCGACATCGCCGCGTGGATGATGCAGTATCTTGCGGGGATTGTACCCGATGAAAGGCACCCCGGATTTTCAGGACTGACGATTCGTCCGTTCGCTCCGGAAGGGCTGGATTCCCTGAGTGTCTCCTATTCGGTTCCCGCGGGAAAAGTCAAGGTGAACTGGAAAAAGGAAAATGGCCGTTTCCGTCTCGACCTGACGGTTCCGAAAGGAATTCCCTGCCGGGTCTGCCTGCCGGACGGCTCCTGCCGCGAACAGAAGACCGCTTCAGCCTCCTATGAATGTGCGCAAAAGAAGGAATTCGTTTCCTGAAGAAACCCATATAAAGCCGAAAAGAAAGAGCCGTATCATGAATGTGGAGCACGCAAAAAGCATCCTGCCGAAAGGGAAAAAATGGAAACTCATCTGGAACGACGAGTTCGACGGAACGGAACTTGATTTGTCCAAGTGGAGCTTCCGGCGGCATTTGTTTCACCGGAAATTCGAACCCTACACGGATCGGGCTGTCCGGCTTGACGGAAACAGCGTTGCCCATTTTCAGATTCTGGAGGAAAACGGACAGTATTATTCGTCCCAGCTTCAAACCGGGGAGAATTTCATGGACCGTCCGGTGGATGAGGACTGGCCGATCGCACCGTTTTCCAAACCGAAATTCATGCACAAATACGGCTATTATGAATGCCGGTGCAAGATGCCGGAACAGGGAGGCCGCTGGTGCGCCTTCTGGCTTCAGTCGCCCGTGATCGGCAGTTCTCCCAATCCCGCACAGAGCGGCGTCGAGGTGGATATTCTCGAAACGTTCTCGGATTATGGCGTCATCAACAATAAAACCATCTCGCACAACACGCATTGGAACGGCTACGGCGCGGATCACGAATCAGGCGGACTCCACGCATACGAACTTCAACCGACTGAGGATGGGTTTCACTGGTTCGGCGTCGACTGGTCTCGCAGCGGATATGTTTTTTATGTCGACGGCGTCGAAAGCTACCGCATGGAGAGTCCGGTTTCCGATACGGAGCAGTTCATCATGCTGAGTACGGAATGCGAAGGCTACCGCAACAAAGATTGGGCAATGACTCCGGCGGAAACAGTGAAAAATATCAAACTCCCCGATGATTTTCTTGTCGATTTCGTCCGTGTGTATGATGAGGTCGTTGAATAGGAATTTCAAAATTTTGGAAGAGACGGCGATTTTTCGCGGTACAATTCGATGCGTCTGCCCGTGAAAGTCCGTCTGATGCGGGTTTGCGGAGAACTTTTTGGA